>JAIBDQ010000057.1 GCA_024686135.1 Halobacteriovorax sp.
ACAGTTTTCATAAACTTCTAAAGGGGAGTTTTTTAAAAGAGCTGACTAAGTCTTCCTGAGTGATAAAGGCTGAATATGTCAGCTGATAAGGCTATACAAGCATGTACTAGTACTCCTGGCCAAATGGAATTGGACTTAAGAGCAAGTCTCCCTAGGATAACTCCAGCAACAATACTCCCGATTGCTTCTCCAAACGGCTTGTGGATATGCACAAAAGAATAAGGAATTACCATAAGTAGTACACCATAACCTGGACAAAGCTTCTCTAAACGAAAAATTCCAAAGCCTCTAAAGAAAAACTCAACAGATACGAACTGAGTTAAATAAACTATTTCATAAAGTAAAAGCATTTTTAAACTAGTAGGCTTGTACAGGGGGTAAAATTTATAAAATGACGGGTTCGAACAAGCAATCCAGAGCACAGGAAGCATAATAAGAACTAGTGGTGCATAGTCTTTTAATAGAGAGCCTTTTTTTGGTAGAGATAGACCCACTTGATTATCTTTTGGGTCAATAGGTAAAAAGAAGTTGAAACATAGAGGAATTAAAAAGAAGAAGAGGGCAAAGCTAGAGGAAGTGAAAACCTGGGCCATAAAAAAGACCATATTTTTATCTTCAAATCTTAGGAGGGGAGAATTCTTAGCGAAGTTGAAAAATGGGCCTTGCCAGCCATAATATTCAACTACCAGCATTATGGCGGCAATAAGTAAGATCGTTGAGGCAGATCTAATCCCTTTTTCTTTAAAAAATATCTCAGGTAAATATTGTATTAAAATTTTTTTCATAATTTATTTTACTATCTGACAGCCACTTCGGGAGGAAATAAAGCTAGCTTCAGTGGACTCCCAAAGACCCCATGCTTTAACTTTTCTATTTTTTAAATCAATCTCTTTTGTCCAAATAGGGATGATTTGTTTTCCGTATTCATGACAATAAGTTTCAGTTTGTTTTTCCACGAATAAACAAGAGCAAACCTCCTTGGCATAAAAAGCCGAGACGACTTTTGGAAATTTACATCCGGTAAGTGAGAATAAAAGAAGGAGTGTGATGTACTTCATGGAAGTGCCTCCATCAATAATTTGAAGAATTTTACTTTATCTAATTTCTTGTCAGTATCAGCGCCATTCCTAACGATAATTAACTTCTTGCTTGGAACGATGGCCAAAAGTTGACCATGATGTCCAAGTGCCAAATAGGCGTCTGTAGGTAAACCTGGATATGGTCTGGTATTATTTTCGTTAGGTAGATCGAGATTTAACCACCATTGAGCGCCATAGGTTTCAACTTTTTCTTTATTCTTAAATTTCATTTTATAAAAAGGTGGAGCTAGTGTGTAGGAGAACTCTACCCATTTTTTGTCTAGTATTTTCTTTCCTTGAAACTTACCTTTGTTCAAATACAGTAGCCCGAATTTAGCTAAATCTTCTGGAGACATATACAGATAAGAAGAGCCAACGAAAGTTCCCGATTTATCTTTTTCCCATGTGGCCGTTTTTATTTCAAGAGGGTCAAATAGAGCAGTCCAAGGAAAACTAGCGTAGTCATGAATACCTAGACTCTTTTTAAGCATCCCCATTATTAAATTAGTTTCACCACTAGAATAGTAAAAATGCTCACCTGGTATATATTTACTTGGCCTATTCGCAGTATAGGTCGCCATATCTTTAAAGCCTTGCGTATAAAGCATAGCGATTACATTACTTTTTAGAGGACTACCTTCATAGCCTTCGTTCCAATCGAGCCCACTACTCATTCCTAATAGGTCTTTTAAATTTGGGACGTATTTAGTGTTTTTATCTAGAGAGTAAAACTTAGAAACGGGTGTCTCTAAAGTAATAATGTTTTTTTGAATCGCTATTCCGACTAGAGCGCTAGTAAAACTTTTGCTGATAGACCATTGCCTATGAGGTTGGTTTTTTTTAAATCCATTATAAGTGGAGTGCTTTATGACATGGCCATCTAAGTAGATGAAGAGGGCATTTGTTGAATGTCCACTATCCTTAGACTCGGCATACTTAAGAAAGCTTTGCCATTTTTGGGGATTAATACCTTTTTCAGTAGGACCTTTATAAGACCATTTATGCGAAGCGGCATGTGCCTGAAATATAATAAAAAAGAGCAGTAAAGTTTTCATATTCCCTCTATTCTAGCCGCCTAGTGTTGCCATGTTCAAGGGTTAGATTTATGTTAAGCGAACTTAACAAAATTTTGGGGTCTATAGTTGAAAACGGTATCAGTATTTCTACTGCTTTTATGTATTATTTCTGTCGCTAACGCTAGTAGTTGGTGGTCGAATGAGTCTAGGGACCACCTTTTGACGCTTAATACATCTTTTTCCAACCCTTTTGCCTCCACCATGATCGGCGTCTGCAGGGCCGAAAAGATTAAATACAAAGATATTAAAGGTGCTGTCATTCTTCGTAAAAGAGTAAGGGTAGATACGATGAATAGTGGGAGGCTTCCTTCTGTCTTCGTTCTTCAAAATGAAAATGGAAAAATTAAGAACGCTCCTCTGATGTTTGTTCTCCCAGGAGCATTCACGACAACAAATTCTGAACAACCGATTAGAATGGCGAATAGGTTCTTTAAAAAGGGTTATCATGTGGTGACATTACCTAACCCTTGGGGAGTTGAGTTTGTTGGCGAGCGACCATTTTTCACAATGGGCTCTTTTATTAAAGAAGGAGAAGCTATTTATATGGCCATGCGCTCTGCCTATGAAAGATTAAACAGCTTAAATTATATTGGTGAAGAAGTTTCTGTGATGGGTATCAGTGGTGGGGGTTATATAACCGCCATGGTGGCAGGAATGGACTCTATTTCGGGTGCCCCATTGTTAACGGGCTTTGCCACTTCAATTGCAGCTCCAATGATTTGGTCAGAAACAATAGTGCATTTAGATAAACTTATGATTGAAGTAAAGGACAGGTTAAACACAAATATTGTTAAGCTCGCTCCCATTTTTTGGAAGATTTGTAATAGAGAAGACCAGTCGGAATACGACGCTAAGCTATTTGAGAATGCTAAATTTCTTACAATTTATGGTGGTTTTCATAAACATATGATCACTAGTATCGAATTGTTCGATAAGCTTAATAACTTAAATTCTGTCCCCAAAAAAGGATATAAAAGGTGGAGAAAAAATATGAACTTCTCTTCGTTTTATAAAAAGTACAACCCTAGAGGGTTAAAACTAATTAAGACGAAATGGGGAAGAATTGATACTTGGGTTAATTTAGCAAAAAGGAATGGCTATAATAAGATCAGGATTATTTCTAGTTTAGATGACTTTTTAAATGTTCCAGAAGTTTTTGAGAGACTTGAATTAGAAGAGAATCGTCTCTACTTAATTCCTTTTGGTGGTCATTGGGGAATTAGAGGATTTGGAGCCTGGTTTAATCGTTTTTTCGATCTTACTTTTGACTCCAATTCAATTATAATTTAACTCTTTGGTAAAACAAAATCCACAAGTTCACCATTAGCATCAATGCAAACTTCATCCATAGTAGAGATTTTTCTATTAACTCGATCAAGTGCCTTGTCTAAATCAATCTTATCTGCTCTTAAGATAACCTTCTTTTTTAAATCTTTATTCAAACCAAACTTTAAAATTTCTGCTCTAACAGTAACGGACCTATCGTCAAAATCAACTTTTGGTTCTCTAAATGTAAAACCGTATATTGTCCCTTTCATATGAAGTTTTTCTCCAGCATCTAGTTTTACTGTTCCTCCATTTGGGGCATGCTTTAAAGAAAATCTAGTACACTCAGAAATCTCATCAAACTTCTTAACGATGGCAGCGTCAGCAATAGAAGCTGAAATTAAAAATACTGATACAACTAATGTCATGATTTTCATGGTTCTTTCCTCATTTAAGTTTTCTTATAAATAATGCAAGAGTTAAGCCATTGTAACATATTGATATTACGCGAATAGGGAGGGCTGTTTTTGACCAAATTCTATACACCCGCAAACCCTTTAGTTAGGTGTATCACCATTTCCTGGGGCTTTCTTGCCAGTTAAAGACTCATACTTACTGTCATTCACAAAAGTTCCAAATAAATGATCAAAAAGAGGATAAACGATACAAAAGTTATAAAGACTCATAAGCTTAGGTTCATGGTGGATTTGATGATGCCTTCTCATATTTCTTAGGAACGGTATTTTTAACAAGGCATTTGAACTCGGTAAATGGCTAGTAAAATGAACAATTTCGTAGAGAATAAAATACGATGAAGAGGCTATTAGAAAGATGTGTGCAGCATTGCTACCAAAAATTGGCTTTAGCAAAAAGTAGAAAAGGGGATGATAAACAATAATAAAGGCCAATACTATCTCTGGAGGAAAGAACATCGTGAACCAGTCTCTACTATTTTTCCATGTTACATTTTCACTTGTGTAAAATACATGATGAGTTTTTGTGTGGTTGGCATATGCGTAGGAGTTCCACTTGAACCTGCCATGGAGTGGATACTTATGAATAAAGAAGACGGCTATATTGCCCAAAAAAATGATAACAATAAATGGAATAAAATGAAGAAGAGTAGGTTGGTGAACTTTATAAGAGTGGAAGATTATAGATCCAATTAAAAGTGTAGCATTGAAGAGAACATGTAGTGGCCCGTTATAGTATTTAGGGATTCTTTCTTTACGAATCCTTTCTCTAAAAATGCTATTATCAAGTTTTAAGTTTGACTCTATTTCTTGTTTTAAAACATCCAAAACTTACTCCATAATTAATCACTTCCTAGTATTTTAATTGAAGAGAACGTTATATTATAGAAGCATAGAGTTATTTTAGAGGAGTTTTTATGTCATTTCTTAAGGTCTTTATTCTTTTTCTTATTCCAAGCGCTGTTTTTGGGAATGATCTATCTTACAAAGATAGAAGTAACGAAGGTGAAAGCAAATACGAAAGAATAGAAAAACTAGAAGGTTACCTCTCAAAGCTATCGAAAAATGTAGGTGGTATTCACAAAAAAATGAGCAGCGATTTTGATAAAAAACTAGGGGCACTGGAAAAAAAGCTACAACAAGAATGGAAGTCTGATGTGTCCAAGCTTGAGAAGCTTATCGCCGATTCAAAAATATCTGACTATGCTAAAAAAGACACCGCGAACTACCTTCAGACGCAGGTCGATTTGTTTAATAATAAAATTATTGAACTTAAAGAAAAAATTGAAAAATTAAACTTAGAAGTAACAACCCTAAAAGAAATTTCTCAGTAATACCCAGGTGTCACGTAGGGCGGAAAATTGCTTGGTGGTACAACTATAGGTTGTGGTGGAACGAGGGGCTGCTTTACTCCGTCATTACCTTGAAGAATATTGAATGGATCAATGACTCTCTGGGCAGGTGGTTTTTCACAGTTTTCTCTCTCTTCCTCATACCAAGGTAAATCGCTATCCGTTTCTGTGGTCTCACAGGCATCATCATCTTCTTCTTCAGGTTCCGCTGTCGGTGTTGCTGTAGGAGTAGCCGTTGGAGTCGCATTAGGGGTTGGTAGCACGGTAGGAATCGGACTAGGAATTACTCCATCATCATTTTGGTTATTGCACTGTACATTTGAATCTATTGTTTTACCTTCGCTATCGAGTAAAATGGCCGGCATCTGAATATTCACATCTTTATTAAGAGCATAAGGAGCTGGTAGGATACAGGGATTATCTGGTGAATTATCTTCGCCGTAACAGGTTACACCCTTTTCTGAATCCTCAAGCCTTGAATTTACACTCTCAAGGACACTATCTTTTGTATCCTTAGGTGTTTCAGGTAGATCAATTCCAGTCCATTTGAACTCAAACTTTTTATCATCGCCGGTGCTTAGACTCTGTATAAGATTGGCATCGAGGGCCCTGTATTCATCAGTATCACTATCTTTGAGGTCAATTTTCCAATGACAGGCCACGGATTTGTCATCTTGAGTGGCTCTTTCCATTCTAATCTTAGCACCTTTAAACTTATTGTTGATATCGTCATCAGATTCAAAAAGACCTAAGTAGTACTGCCAACAAGAAGGATTGAATTCCTCCGCCTTTTTACAGAGGTGTAAAATCGATCCAATGATAGCACCACCAGCTGCAGAGCCAATTATGGCAGACTTAATTTTATTAGCTTTTACCCAATTGATGAAACGGGTCTTTAGTGCTGGTTTTAGAACAGCACCCTTGGGCGCATATATGACTAGAGCATTTGATGGAGGTGGAACAAATTTTGCCGGTGTAAGTGGCGCTTTTGGAACTATTGGAAGCTTTGGTTGATCAGGAGCTTTAATTTGAGCAGGAGTTTTTCCCCTTACTGGTTTAGCTGTGTTGGATTTCATTACAAGTGCAGGGTCATCCACAACAGTGAATTTCCCATCTATCACTGGGCTTTCTAATTTAGCTTTTGGTACAAAGACTTCAACAGGGTTCTCTTTAGGCATTATTTGTCCATTATGAACAAATGGTTCAACATCTTTTCCTGGTGTTTTACCAAGCGCCGGTGTTTTTGTTTGAGTGGGAGCAATATCCTTAGCAGGTATTATGGCCGGCGGTTTAATATCATCCGCAGCGCCTCCAATTTTAGCGGGTAATTTTCCTGAAGATCCAAGGTCAGTTAATACACTTACTGGTCGATTGGCCTTATTATCAGCTATTAACTTTGCAATCCTAGCAACTCTTCCTTGTGTGTCTGGTGAAGCACTCTGAACCTTCCATGAGTCTGATAGTATTTCTAACGCTTCGTCTAGGTTTCCAGATCTAAAGGCCTTCTGAATGTCTGCTAGATGCGGAGGAGGTCCTGCTACTGTCCTAAAACTAGGAGTTCCTTTTACCGCGACTAAAAACTCTGCTTCAGTTATTTGTTCACCTCGGCGAAGTTTATTTTCGATCCCACCGACAAGGGTTGCTTGATCAGCTTCTGACATCTTTTGAAAATTATTACCTAACTGTTTGGCATCATCCGGAGATATCTTGCCTGAATCAATATTTTTAAAAAAACTAGAGACTGCTTCTTCACCTTTTTCTTGAGAGGCTACAAAACTATGAACTCTTCTTCCTTTGGAATCTTTTGCAAAAGCTCTAATCGTTCTAACGTCACTAGGGTCGACGTCAACGAGCTTTCCATTCTTGTACATTTTTAGTTTATTACCTTCGATTAGAACTTCAGTGAATTCACCGAGGTCGTCTGAGGCATTTGAAAAAACCTTTGCATTAATTTTTGGGGCTTTCTTTCCATCAACAGCAGCGTTCACAATTTTGTTCATTGCATCTGCAGCACCAGGGCATGCAAACGCCGCTGGACTAGCAATAAAAATCGTTAGGAAAATATGGGCTAAAAAAGCTTTTAAAATACTGGTCCTCCAATAAATCTTCTCATCTTCTTTTCGGCTAGAATGAGGAATATCTTTATTATTAGGGTTAGTTTAAAAAATCCCTAGATATTCATTTAAGTTGTTGTATTTATTGGTTTTGATAGGTAGATGGGTGGCAATAATTTGAGTCAAATTAGGCCTTTACATGGGCATGTACAATATCCCACATATCTACTCTCGGATTCAGTAAAATAGTGGTGGCCTTAAAAAGTAAAAAATTAGGTATTTTTTCTTCTTCTTGGAACAAAGTTTTAAACTCTTCTAAACGAAAGTCGTCTTCTCTAATAGTAACACCAACCTTTGTTAGTCTTTCTAAACGGTATATAAAAAGCTTTCGGTTTTCCTCTAAATAAGGAGTAAGTAGACCATCTAAAGACTTAAATTTGTCTAGAATATTACTTCTTATTTTATCATGCTTCTCCTCCATGTATTGAAAAACTAAGAAGTAAAATTTAGCTAAGGCCTGTTCCGGAAAGCCATCTAAAAGTTCAATAGACATTTGTAGATGATGGTAGATATCTTGCTTCTCACTATGATCAAAAGCAACTTGAGCTTTCATTAGATGTCTTAAACCAGATTTAAACTTTGTAGGTACAGTTTTCTTTTTTATATTTATTTGTTCAGTAGAGGGATTATCCCAAGTATTTTGGACTTTGATCGCTGTTCCTTCAAAAAATTTAGGCGCTGGTCCGTCTATGAACAGGAGTTCACCAGCCGTTGGGTTCATTGTCGATATGCCTAGAGATGACATAGTGGCAGGATCAGGTCTTAATAATTTAGATTTTGAGGTATCATTAGGTGTTGCTACTATGGCCAATAATTTCTTAGAGTTTATAGCTTTTCCCAGAAGAGACTTCTTAATCTTTTCATTCGCCATTTCTTCTCTTAAGCAGTTAAACTCGTCAAAGCCATAGGGATAATAATTTGTCTGATTTAATTTCTTATTTTCTAGTTTATTATTAACATAAAGAACTTTGCCAGGTTCTAGTTGGAATTCGCGGTAAAAAAGATCTTCTCCAGAAATATCGGCCATTAAAACTTCACCAGTTTTAAATCCAATATTAAAACCCCATGTTGTTAAAGACTGATGATTCTTGAGAAAATCTATTGCTGATTTTTTATCCCCCACTTCTTTCATGAATTGATAGGCAAGTTCAAAGACTGGAATACCTTTTGGGTTTAGTTGTTCGGTGAATTTTTGATGAAGAGCAAAGCTAACGCCTTCGCTATTCATGGCCGTAAGTCCCGGATAGGGCATACCATGGGTTCCATAGGAGAGTATCTGAGGTTGACCTTTGAATTTTGTTAAAAGAAGTCTCTCTTCCTTGTCATAGCTTCCAAGAAGAGGAAAGTCTAAGACTCTTGCGTGGATAGGGTTGTCTTTATCGTGGTCCCAGGCAAAGTAGCTTGAGCATCCTAAAAGCCCTGGGGGAATTCCTGGAATCCATCGGCTCATAAAGCTAAGTAGTTCAGGGGTCAGTAGGCCCCTTGCTACTTCATCTGACCGTCTTGAGAGACCCTCAGAATATGCACCTATATTTTGTTGAAACTCAGAAGAGCTGGCTAGAGTTCTGTTAAGTACTTGCTTTAAAACCTCTCCGGCGACTAGGTCCATTGCTTTCCAGGGTGTTTTAATCAAGTTATTGATATGATCTAGGACAACTTTATGCCGGTCTTTATCTTTAAGGCCTAGTTGATAAAAGTTCTCTAGAGGGTCCCCGATAAGTTTAGTGATAGGAAAGTTCTTTGAATTTCTTGTCATAAAACAAACCTATGCAAGGGGATTTAGATGTCTATTTTAAACTGGAATGAAATGGCTAGCAATGAAGGATTAATTATCTTTTGCTTAATCTTTGCTGTTTTTAGAATCTATCTCGAAATCATCGGATTTGACTTCAATTCACTACCAATAACTAAAGCCTTAGGGAATAGGTCGGGTGATGACAGGCTAATTCGTTTCCACCGGATGGGTCTCTACTTTAGCGTTGGTTATATCGTCTTCTTCGCTCCCGGGATCTTGTTTAGCTAATAGCGGTTCTCCATCATATAGCTCTATTAATGGGAGTCTTGCTTCAAAAGCATGAGGTACTTTTATTTCTGTTTCATTGGCCTTCTTCCTAATATAAATCTTTAAGCCAGGCTCATATTCTAATCTCGAGATCATATTATTAAGCTGGTATATTTTATTTAAGAATTGGCTATTCTGCTTTTTATTTAACTGGAAAGAGTCTTGGCTTTTTACAATCTTCCAAAGTTTCCATGGTTCATGATCTTGCTTTAAAACCATGGCCATCGTTAGATAAATTATTGGGTCCGATTCAAAATTATCTCCCATCAGAACTAACTCACGGGGAATTCCGGTCATGAGTAGAATATCTAATAAATGATTGAGCTTATATAGGCCTTGAATCTTTAAGTCTTTGGGAGTTAAGTCAGCTTCTAAAAAGCTAAAAATTTTACGATAGTCCTTTAAAAAAATACCGGCAGTATAGATATGGTTTTGATAAAGCCAATCTCTCATGGCGTCTTCATAAAAATGAGGCGAGGCCGATAAAATAAAAGGATGGTAACCCTCTCTAATTACTTCTTGCAGAATATCTACGCTTTTTACAAGGGTAGGAAAGGAGTCTAGAGGCTTAGTTAAAGAGTTATATACTTCTCTTGTTGTAGAGTAGCGGGTATCAACCAAGGTTTTGTCGAAATCGCAGATAACTATTTTTTTTGGGTCGGTAATTCTTAATGGGATCGCTGTGCCAAGGTGGATCTCTAAGCCCGGTTCTTTACCTATCTCGTAAAGTTGTAGAATGACGACATCCTCGTTTTCTTTTCTTAGGGGGATTTTGAAATTAAAATTTCCATATGAATCTGAATCAAATACTTTTTTATAAATTTCATTTTGATTTTCATCTAGTCCGACGATTTTTAATTTAAATTCGTAGGCATTTAAAAGACGAAAAGCTTGGATAGGAAAACTCGGGGCAAGTTTCTCCAAGTCGACGGGATTATTTCCCATAGCAAGACTATTTTCCTTCATCGTGACTGATGCCTTTATCGCTATGTATTCATCGGTGATGATTGAAAGGAAATGGACTAGATGGGGTCTTTTCATAAACTATTTTTTAACTTATTGGTTTTTTAGGTTATACTTATCCTAAGGTACATCATTATGAAGCAAATGTTTATTGAATTTCTAGGTCCAGTTAGTCTTTATTACGGTTTTGGAATTAAAATACTGACCGCCACTATTCTTGGCCTACTGATCGGGTATGATCGAGAAAAGAAAATGAAGTCCGCTGGCCTAAAAACAAATATGTTAATTTGTCTCGGCGCATGTATGTATACTGCTGTTAGTCTAATCGCTTCAGACGATGTAGCCACTGCTGACCCCAATAGAACAGCAGCTCAAATAGTTAGTGGAATAGGCTTTCTTGGAGCAGGGGCAATAATTCAATCTCGCGGCTCTGTTATGGGAATGACTACGGCAGCAACAATATGGCTAGTAGCTGCAATCGGGATGGTTGTGGGGATGGGTTATCCTGTTGTCGCGACCATTTTCACTGTCACAGTTTTACTCGTTCTAACATTTATTGGTCCCATCTACAGTTTATTAGAAAGAAAAGGTGATCAAAAAACCGTTCATTTAGAAATTCTCTCTAAAGGCGGAGTTAAAAACTCGGTTAAAGAGGTTGTGCTACAGGAAGTTGATGTAATTCATGAAATATATGAAAAGATAGTGGATCCTAGTTCTAATCAAAGACTTTTAAATATCTATATCACTTTACACCCGAGAAGGGTTCCAATGCTGATGGAAGAACTTGGAACTATTATTCAGGTAAAGAAAGTAAATTATCATTTCGCTAGCAATGAAGATTATTCAGAGGATTCTAATTCTTAGGCCTTAAGAATTTTGAACTGAAGCACACCATTTTCATATTTCTGAGTTACGCCCTTGTTATTAAGGATTTCAGAAGTCGGTATCTGTTTAGTCATAAGTTCAGTACGCTTTGAGGTGTGTGTACTACCATCTTGCTCTTCTACTCGCGCAGAGTGGTTTCTATGATAAGTTATTTTAATATTTCTATTGCGAGGGGATACGGTGATATTTTCTCTTTCATGTTCTGGAACTTTCATAGATAAAATATAAGAATCTACTTTTTCTTGTAGGGTAGGTGAAATTTTACCTACGTTATAAAATGAATCAGAGTTTCTATCTTCAATCATTACTTTCTTTTTAGAGAAGCCATCCTTTAGAGCATTTAGCCTCTGGGCGAATCGCTCTTTCATCAGTTCTAAAACCGTAAGATGTTCTTGATCCATTCTTTTCGTTTTAGCTTCAAATGCTTTTTGTTTGGACTTCATTTGTTCAGTATGGTGATCATCCATTGTTTTTAACTTTTCACTATGCAGTACAGTTCTGGATTCAGTTTCGTGATTTTGGGAAGTCAACAATTTAGATGTCTTATCACGATGCTCAAGTCTCTTTCTTCCTGTCTCTGCAGCATGCTTTACATCATTTCTTCTTAAGGCAGCTTTATGAACATCTTCTTTGTCTTTGATTCGAGATCCAAATTCATGAGCGGAGTCTTCTAGTTTAAGATTCATATCAGCTCGATAATGGTTTATCTCTTGATTTGAATCAGCATTGATATTTGCAATTCTTCTATTTATATCTTCTTCAAAAGCCTGAACTTTCTCACTTCCTTCTTGAAAGAGGGTATTGTATTTCTCTTCATACTGACTGTTCATATCTGTAGTTCTAAGATCATTATACTTATCTAGGTCAAGACGTTGATCTTCTAATACTTTTTGATGTTTGATATTTTCGGTTCTAAATTTTTCTAGCTTTTCCTTCTTACCTGCCATGGCCTTGTCAATTTCTTTTCTATTGTTGGTCACGGCAACGTGGAGGTCTTCCTCACCTTGGATTTTTACTTGAACTTTTTTTTCTTTGAAGTTTTCTCTAATTTGCTTAGTTTGTTTTTCTTGTTCATCAATTTGATGTTGACGTTCCTTCTTAAGCTGCTTTAGCTTACTTTTATGCCATGAAAGTTCTTCTTGTGGTCTTACTTTCAAATATTCTCCTAGAAGCCTTTTACTTCTTTTGCCTTTTCATAGGGAGAAGGGCAGTATGCTTTAAGTTGTCCCGTATGACCTTTACAAACCCATGATCTAAGAAGGTCTATCGCCATGGTTTGACTTCCTCCATGATAGGCCACGTAGCTAACGGGATCTAAAGTTGAGGTTACCAAATAAGGTTTCTTATCAACTTCATATAGCTTCTTATATTTAACACTATATTGATAGACCCTGTATTCCGCATAAGTATTTTCAATGAAAAAGATCATCAAAAGATTAAAAAGAATAAAGCCTAGGGCAGTGTTTTTAAGAAACATAGTCTATTGTATCTCTGGTTTGGTATCGAGAATCTTATTCTCAACCATTTTAAAAAAAGCTTTTAGAATCAAGTGTCTTTCTTCTTGGTTCATAGAAAGAATTACAGTTTTCTTTCTTTCAAGGCTTCTGTGCTTTGAGACTCTTTTTAAAAGTTTCTTGGCCTGAACTTTTTCATTTCCAGTTAATCTCTTTGGTTGTTCAGCGTAAAAATCATTTAGCCAATTATTATCAAAAAGGGGAAAAAATCCTTTTGCACCTAATTCGACTAGAGATTTAATTGATCGATCGTTTCTGTCATAAAATTCCAAAGCTTAACCCTCCTAAAAAGTTAACACCAACACTCTTCTATAGTACGTGAGTTCCCTGTTCTTTTTGAGCGGGTAAGCTTTTCCAATGTACGAGTATACGGCTATTTAGATGGTACTGGAGCAAAATACTCCATTCGTTAAATACTGGAAATTGATCCCACGAATTGATACAATTATGGTGTGGGAACAGGATTTTCCCAAAATTATAATCAAGGATTGATGATGAAAATTCTAAAAGCAAGTCTGATTTTACTTCTCGGTTATTTACTCTTTGCAACGCAGGCCATGGCTTTAGTTGATTATTCTGATACTAGTGATGCTGCTCCAGCACCTAAAAAGAATAATAGGATAAAGATAAATAAGAGACCGGGTAATACAATTCGATCAAGTGCACCTTCTAGAAGCTCAGGATCAGGAGCCTCTATTGGAGATTTTTCCATTGGTACAAGTTACCACTCAAATGGTGTTGAAGTAGGTAATAAGAGTGGAAAGGTAGATTCATTGCATTTCAATGGCCATTTTCAAACTAATTACGGGTTTTATCTTACGGCCAACCATTATATGGCCTCTAGCGAAAGTTCAGACTTAGCCGTAGAGTCTGGAATGCAACATGGAAATCCTAAATTCATGGTTGGATTCAATTGGTTAAGAATTGGCGGAGGAGCAGAGGCTGCTACTATCGATATTTTAGCAGGTGCTAGCTTTGGTCAAAATAACTCTGATTTTGCTTCTACGAGAACAGATAAAATATTTGGAGTTGAAACGACAAAGAAAATAGCTTCGATGGTTTTAGGACTAGGCTATGAATACCGAATTACAGGTTCACCTTCAACGGAAACAGAGTTAAGCATAGGTAATATCCAAAAGTTATATGCAGTACTTGGCTGGATGGCCACTCCCGATATTAGGTTTTCTTTTGAAGCTGGAACTTATAAATTGGGCTTAGGAGATGCTGATTATGCCCTCGAAGAAAAAACTTCATTTGGGTATGCCTCACCTCAATTACATTTAGCCCTTTCACCGGCAGTGTCACTTGATCTTGGAGCAATTTTTAGAACTAAAAGATTAGGGGATGACTCTCTTGTGGATGCCAGGTTATATGATCTTAAAGGAGCATACGGATCAAGCGTTTTAGCTGGTCTTTCAGTTTCATTATGAGAAAGTCTTGAGTGATATTGATAAAATTTATTATTGTAATCATTGCAAAAACTTTCTCGGTGAATTAGAAGAATTACTTTTCGTGGAAGAGGGGACCAGTAAAGGGTTCTGTAGTGAAGACTGTATTGAGAAGTTTTATCAACACCTAGTTGATCATTTTGAAAACCTAGATAAAGAATATAGAAAAGAGCTCGGTTTATCAGAAGAAAGTTGCCTTAAATTTGTAGGAAAACCAAAACTAATGGAAATGGTTCTTTCTTCACCAAATGAAATTTGGCATACAAGTAATGAAATTCAAGAGGAATATTTTAGTTTTATTCGTAAAGTTACCCAAAAAGGTGAAGACCCATTTTATTTAATAATAATTTGTCTTATATACGACAATAAACCGAGTTTTATTCTCTCGGCAACTGCAACAAGGGATAATGCACTCATAGATAAATATAGAGGTGAGAAAAAGCTGGACAATAATATGGTCTCTACTGGGGAAGAACTAGGAGACGTTGAGGAAGGCTTTCAAACTGTCGAAATTGAATAAGAACTATTAGAGGCCATAGAACTTAAGAAGTCTCAATTACTAGCCAACTTATTAGAAGAAAGAAGCCCTTCAGATATTCCTTTTGAAAGATTTAATATGTATGATGAGTTTATAGAAGATACCTTACAACAACCTGATGAAGTTTATAAAGACACAGATGAAGAAGGTGACATAATTCTAACTTATATCAAAGCTCATGAATTAAACGGGATTAGCTTTTACTATTTTTGTGTTTGTATGAAATACGAGAAAGCTCTAAAAGAAGGTATAGAGACTTTGCTACCGATTATTACTTTCCCAAGTTTAGACGGAGAAATCTACGACATCTATAAGCGTGGAGTAAAGGTTACTGGCCCTTTAAAAAATTAAAATTGATGATACTGGTACTCACCAACTGTTTTAAAAGACTGACAATAACTTCCATCACCGTACTGGTCTAGAAAGTTAGAACAGAATATATAAGCATCTGGAGATAGCACATATTGATAGAAAGGAGCCGGGTAGAAAAAGGCTTTGTCTTTCATAACCATTGCGCCAGTGATAGCAAAATTAGAATAGCCTGGACGGTTCTTAAGTAGTCCAATCTTATAGATCTTTTTATTATCTACAGCTGTTAAGCATCTCGGTTCACCGATATAGATAGAGGTGGCTCCATTATTAAATGTCGGGATGACACAAATTTGAGAGTCATTTACAGGGGTTCTTAATTGTAAATATACATCGGTTTCAGTAGTGCTCGATTGGCAAAGTGTATATGAACCTAGGTGCGAACTAGAAGATTGGAACCCTGTGTTTCCGTCAGTACTCCATTGGCAGTTTCTTATTTCAGCAGGAATATTTGATTCAGTTCCAGATCCAGTATCATCTACAACAGTGACCGTGTCACCACTTCCGCTATTTCCAGTGTTTGAATAGTCATTAGAGTCTGTGAAGGCGTCTGAAGAAGCTCCTCTACGACTTCTAGCATCTCTAGGTCCTTCACAGCCCATTGCTGCGACCAATAATACTAGAAACATTAGTCTTATTAAATTCTTCATGACAAAAACCCTCGGTTTATTAAACTCGTCTTATGGCTTTTCGGGCTTTTTTAAGCGGATATTTAGAAATTTCTTAAGCTTATGGCTAAGTTGTCGAAAAGTCGTGTATGAGAATAGCTATTTCCTTAGTTTTGGTCGGTTTTGTGCTCCTTGTGTCGGGTTATCTACTCGCAATGGCACCTTATCACTTTTATTCAATGGCCATTAAGGAAGGGGTGGACTCCTCTTATTTAAAGATGCCCAAACTAAATAAAGCATTTTCTAAAGGCGGAAATTACGATTGGGAACGAGTCGAAGGGGTATATGCAGAGGAGCAAGATATTTGGAAAAAGTTTCATTTTTTTCATTTTGAAGTACCACTTCCTGTTCACCATCCTTATTATTTGGTCGTTCCAGATTTAAAATCTAACTATGAGCCTCCTGAGATGGGGGTAAGAATGCTCGATCAATCAAAAGAATTCAGAGCAAGCTTTCACACTAAAAGTGATATTGACTTTGTCTTGGCATTCGAGACACATAAGATATTTAATCTACCGGCTTTTAAGAACTATATCTTAAAGAAAAAAGAAAGTGAGATTTGGAAGGATATATTTCAAAAAGATATAAATATTAAAAACTTTTCACTTTTTGATGCTGGAACTTTATCTACAGCTCCCTATAAAGAATTAGTTTATAATTTATTCATATTAAATATGCGTAAAACCCTTTTTCCAAAAGGGGCAGTAAAAATTAGTTATTTCGGCTCTAGGTCAATAGGTGTTGTCGAGATTGAAGAGGAGACAGAGTCAGTAGTAAAAGACAATTTTCGTTCTGAATATTTATATATGCTAAATAAAGGGATTGTGCATAGAATTCTTTTAAAAACTAAATCTTATGATTTGATCACTGAAGCATTGAGAAAGAGGTTCTTTAAGCAAGTTAAATATAAAGTATCAATGCCGGAAGACTCAATTCCTATTTATAATGAATACAAAAAACTAAGTTATGAAAAAAGGATCGATCAGGAAGGAATGGTTTATCTATTCGCCGCATGGACACATAATTTAGATAATGAAAGTTTTCTTAGAGAGATGATTCAATTTCTTGAAAGAGGTAAGGAAAATATTGTTCATTTACAGCCTCTGTATGAATACGCCTATCGAAAGTATGGGAGTAATTACTCTAAAGACTCTGGTACAAGAAAAGAGACTGCTCAAAAAAGGCTTGAAAGAAAAACTGCTGAGGAACTAGAAACAGAAAGAGATGTAGAAAAAAAGAGAAACTTAGATAACGTCGAT
>JAIBDQ010000219.1 GCA_024686135.1 Halobacteriovorax sp.
ATTTGGTGAAGTACTTCGATCAGTTGGATGATAAAAAATGGCAGGTTAAGAAAGAGCTCCGCTCTAGGGTCAATTTTAGAGAATTAAACTTGATCGAAGATGATTTTGAAAATGACAAATATGATTTGATTTTTTGTCGAAATGTGATGATTTACTTCGATGTACACTCCAGGCAAAAACTTATAAGTAAAATTGAAAATACTCTCAGAACAGATGGAAAGTTAGTTCTTGGTAGTGGTGAGAGTGTCATTGGAATTGATACAAAACTAAAGCAAAAATATTATGAAGATCTAATGACATTTGAAAAATGATAAAACTCATGAAAATAAAAATATTTAGGAATAATAGTCACGTTATAATTATTTAAAGATTAGAAGTATAATAGTGAGTATTATTTAAACTCGGTAAGAACTTATGAAAGAAGAAGAATTTAAAAAACTTTATATCGATTTTTCTAAACCTTTTATTGATTCCATAAAGGGGATTTATAAAACGATGATTATGACTGAGGTTACTCCGGCCAAGCCAATCTTAAAAGAATCCAATAAATCACTTGGGGATTACTCCGCTATTATGGGAATTACTGGAGAGGTTGATATTGATGGTGGAAAAAAACCATTTAAAGGCACATTAGTTATTTCATGGCCAAATGGCAGTTATTTAAAGACTAGTTCTAAGATGCTTGGAACCGAATATACTGAAATGAACGACGATATTAATGATCTTGGTATGGAAATTTGTAATATGACTATGGGAGGAGCAAAAAACCTTCTTGCTGAAAAAGGTTTTTCTGTTGAACTTTCAATTCCCACGGCTATTCAGGGGAAAGATCATGTTCTTCATGTGGAAGAGAAGGTCATTACAGTTGTAACGCCATTTGATTCAGAGGTTGGTCAGTTCTTCGTTGAGCTTAACTTCGATATTGTTAGCTAGAAATAGATCTTTCTTTAGAAAATCTTCAATTTTAAGATTGAAAACTTCTTCAAGTTTTAAAAGAGTGGTGAGGTTTGGAACAGCTTCACCTGACTCAAGCCTTTGAATATTCCGACATGAGACACCAAGTTTTACGGCCAAATCTTCTTGGGTGATACCGTTTTGGTGCCTGAGAATCTTTAAATTGTTTATGAAGGACTTTTTCCTGTTCATAAGTGCCTAGATTTTCGTTTATATTAATTTTTTTTAAAATAATATTAACTAAGAGCCTAAATTCTTTTTCAATAAAAGTAAATAAGAACTATAGTTGATTTTGCTATGGGTCTTTGCCCTATGCGATAGCGATTGCCAAAGATGTAAATGATCCATCTTGATCTACGCAAATAAATTGATAGCTGTTGTATCTTACGAAAATGGTGGAGGTACCCGGGATCGAACCGAGGACCTCTTCACTGCCAGCGAAGCGCTCTCCCAACTGAGCTATACCCCCATTTAGATTCAAATAAAGTAGTGAATTTCTAGGCTATTGGCAAGCACGCGCGATGCAAAATATTCCTTTTTAAATTTAAAAGTTCCAATTTATTTGTCCATGAACAGAGTCCTCCGAAGAGAGGTTACTTGCTAATTAAAGCGATTAATCGAGGTAGAGGATGTCAGGAAAGTGGATGGCCCAGGTATGGGTTAAATGGAATAACGAGGCCCCAAAAGGCGATTGGAAGTGGCTAGGAGACTGGTCAGAGGTTAAATGGGCCGGATCAACAATGGGTGATTGGGACATGGAGCTTTGGATTGATGTGCAATCACCAGAGCAATTAGAAACATTCGTACACGAAAAATTAAGATCAAAAAACTGGGTAGTCGACACAAAGTCCACTTGGACCAAGGAAGTGTGGGCAGCTTAGTTTCATATTCGGCCTTAGAAAAAATGGCCTGAGAAACTAAATTGTTAGATTACTTAGAATTGCCGGTTTGGAGTCAAGGAAGAATGGACGCTCTAAACCGGCATTTTCGCTTTTGGCCCTGTGAGGTATAATTAGTTTATGGGAAAAAGTATTTTATTCGTTGAAGACGAAGCTGATATTAGAGAACTTGTCGTTGAAAGACTTGAAGATGCAGGCTTTCTTCATAAAATATATGAAGCAGCTGATCCCGTTGCGGCTTTGGAACTTTTTCATGAGCACAAAGAAGAAATTGCTTATCTCGTTTGCGATTATTATTTACCCATTCAAAATGGTAATGATCTTTGTAAGATGATTAAGGAATCATCACCTGACTGTAAAGTTATCTGTCTAACTGGAGATACTATGGTTACAGCTGAAGATCATAAATCTGCAATTGATATAGTTCTATATAAACCAGAAGGAATAGATGAACTCCTGAAGTTGGTTATGAAATAATGACTATCCCGGTTTTTAATAAAGAAAAAACAATAGAAGCTTTTGGTGGAGATGAAGAAATACTTTTTTCAGTTTCCTTGGCATTTGTGGATGAACTTCCAGGTGAACTATCAAAGTTAAAACTTGCCATTGATGAATGCGATCTTGATACGATTAGAATATCGGTTCATACTTTAAAAGGACAGGCTGGAACTTTCTATGCTGAAGAGGCAAAGATTATGGCCGCCGAGTTAGAGGCTTTTTCAAAGGATAGCGAACTAGAAGCTATTAAAGAAAAGATTGAAGACTTTGAAAAAGCTTTTTTAGATCTAAAAGCAGAAGTTACTAAAATGTTAAACAATAGAGACCAATAATGATGAGTGGTAAAATACTTTATATTGACGATGATAAAGTGCTTTCAAAGGCCACGGCCGAGCTTCTAAAGAAAAGAGGATATGAAGTTGAACTCTGCCATTCAGGTGAGGAAGCCTTACATGTCGAATTCAAAAAGAAAGCCGATCTCATTCTTCTCGATATTGTAATGCCTGATGTCTCAGGGATTGAGGTTTTAAAAGAGATTAGAAAAATTGAGAGTAAGAATCTCTTACCTGTCATAATGATATCCTCAAATGAGGAAGGAGAGTCTACTGTTGAAGCTTTGAGAGAAGGCGCTAATGATTATGTTACCAAGCCTGTAAATATCGAAGTTCTAGAAGCAAGAATTAAAACCCAGCAAGAAATCAAAAAACTAAGTATAGAGTTTGCTAGTAAAAAAGAAATTGCCGCCTTAAATGCTATGATCACAACCTACAATCATGAAATTAATAATCCATTAACCATCGCATTTGGAATGATGGACAAAATGAAACGTGATGAAAGCTTTAACTCTGAAACTTTTGAAAAGATGAAAAAGTCATTGCATAGAATAAAAGATATTGTTCAGAAAATTCGCAATGTTACAGAAGGGAACCATGTTAGTTTCGATGAGTATATAAATGACACGAAGATGGTTAAATTAGATAAAAATTAATTTCTTCCGCATTTTAGATTGGCGGGAACTGCTATCTCTATCTTTTTAGGTTCCGCTAAATTTAAGTTTTCCATAATAGATTTAAATTCTTCAAAGGTCTTTTTTGTCCCGAGCCTTGGATTATGCTCTTTTTCTTCTCCAATTGTACTCATAAGAAGACCCTCGTAATTATGTCCGGGAAATACAAGTGTTGAGTCTGGTAGGGTAAAAAGCTTTTCTCTGACACTACTAAAAAGAGTTTCGCTTGAACCTTCTTGAAAATCAGTTCTACCATTTCCTCTTATCAAAAGAGTGTCTCCTGAAAAGAGCAATCCTTCGCATAGATAAGAAGTGCAACCATTGGTATGACCAGGAGTTGCAATGGCCTTGATCTTTAACTTTCCAAAACTCAACTCTTCAGCATCGGACAGTAAAATATCAGCACATTCTACTTTCGTAGCGCTTCCAATAACAATCTGAGCTCCAGTTTTATCCTTAAGCAATGAAGATGAGGTGATATGGTCTGCATGAACATGCGTATCAAGAATGTATTTTAGATTAATATCGAGCTCGTCTAAGAGTTTTAAATCTCTCTCTAAAGTCTCAATGACAGGATCAATCAAGATGCCTTCATGACCATCTGAATCGGCTAAGAGATAGGTATATGTAGATGAAGTCTTTTCAAATAGTTGTCTGAAAATCATTGTGGATTGATGCAACGCTATCTCCTGCTTTAAACTATACGCCAAAAAGTATAGAATCTTGGCCTATGAAAGAAAAGAAAAACATATTGATCTTATGCACAGGCAACTCATGTCGTTCACAAATGGGTGAAGGTTTTGGCAGGCATTTAAAAGGTGACTCTTATGAGTTTTATTCTGCGGGAACAAAGAAGCATGGTCTAAATCCA
>JAIBDQ010000246.1 GCA_024686135.1 Halobacteriovorax sp.
CCTAGAACAAAATGGAACCGAATTCCTTGAGTCTAAAGTGGGTATCGAGCCTACTGGAGAAGACTTTGACTCTGTTATTAAGCTTGATGATCTAAACCGTCCCTTTAATCCTATGGTTAATTCAGGAGCGATTGTTGTAACGGGACTTATCAACGCCGATAAAGAGAGTACTCGTGAAAAAGAAATTCTAAAATACCTCTCTTTATATACTGGAAGAGAATTAACTATAGATCAGGCCACCTATGAATCTGAAAAGAAAAATGGTCATAAGAACTGGGCCATTGCTCATTTACTAAGACATTTTAAGGTTCTTTCTAATACTTATGAAGAAGATTTAGATCTGTATTTTAAGCAATGTTCCATAAACATCAACACAAGTGATCTCGCCACAATGGGAGCGACACTTGCTAATGGTGGAATTAATCCTGTCACTGGAACTAAATGTATCGAAAGAAATAATCTTCGAAACCTTCTATCGATTCTTTATACCTGCGGTATGTATAACTACTCTGGGGAATGGGTTTTTGATATTGGCCTGCCGGCTAAAAGTGGAATATCAGGAGGAGTCTTGATGGTTATCCCTGGACTTATGGCCATCGCCGTCTATTCTCCCCGTCTGGATAAAAGGGGCAATAGCGTGAGGGGGATTAAGGTTTGTGAAGAAATCTCAGAGATCTATAAACTGCACTTACTCGATTTTGCAGGTCCAAGTAATATTAATGAAATTATTAAATAGAAATAGTCAGTTATTATGGCTTATTGAGATTCTTTCCGAAAAGAATCTAAGAAACTCATCTTAGTTGTCCTGTTTTTTTTATCTAGCTGTGCTTCTGGCGATAGGCTGCGTATTCCAGCAGCAGATCATCTCGCCTGTTTAGAACAATGAGTTTATTTTTCTCATACGGACCATACTTCAATTCAAATGCTATAAATTCACCTTTAGAAGTGAGCTTAGATGGGGCACAAAGCCTTACACAAATAGAAAAGGCCTATGGTGGTTGGAGTTTTTTCCATACCCAAAATACTTTACCTGCTCAAAAAATTAATCTTCATAACCAAAAGATGGAATCGGCTTTAAGGCAGGATTTAGATCTTCCTGCCCAAGAGGGAAGAGTTCCTTGGGTAACAAATTCAGAGGCCAATGAAGTTTACGAATCTATGAAAAATAATAATGTTGTTCGCTGTGACTTAAGTTATGAGAGACCAGGACAGTCGATTGGTTTTTGTTTTGGTAGAGCTACAATCGCCCATATGGAAGCCCTAAGAATGGGAGTTCACCCAGAGGCCATTAGAAAGATTTGGGTGATCGGTGATATGGGACATTGGGGGCATCATGTTGCTACCATGGTGAAAACAGAAAATGGTTGGAAAGTTCTTGATAATGTGACTGGCTTTGTAAGTCCTGAAGATTGGATGACTCAAATGAAGGCACAGACTCGCGGTGATAAACCACTGATGTTCTTTTCATCGAACGCTGAAAGATTTGGACCTGCTAGTAATGCTGGATACGATCCTACGGATTTATTTGGAAGTGGTAGCGATGATTATTATAATAGTTTTTTTCGCGACTACTTTAGTTGGCTAGACGAGCAACCGGCCATTGAGACTTTTGCTGCTCGCCGTTCAAATTAACTAAGATGCTTCTTAAAAAAATCAATTGTTCTTTTCCAAGCAAGTTTGGCCGCCTTTTTGTTATAGCGAGGCGTAGAGTTGTTGTGAAACCCATGCTTCGTGTTTGGATAGACGAACATTTGATAATCTACTTTATTTTCTTTAAGCGCTTTTTCATAGGGATCCTTCATGGCATTTACTCTTGGATCATCTTCAGCATATTGAATCATTAAAGGCGCTTTTATATTTTTCACTTGATCTAATTTGGCAGCACTTCCGTAAAAGGGAACAACGGCATTAATATTAGACCCAAGTTCTGTAGCCAGATAGTTTGACACCGCCCCACCAAAACAAAATCCTGTTACTCCAAGTTTTCCTGTTGAAAGAGAATGTTTTCTTAAAAAGTTAGCTGCATTCTTCATATCAACAAAAATTTTATCTCGGTCTAATTTTTTTTGCATGACCTTTCCATCTTCATCATTCCCCGGATATCCACCAACTGCCGAAAGGGCGTCGGGGGCGAAGGCCAAGAATCCTTCTGCGGCAGCTCTTCTTGCCACATCTTCAATATGAGGATTAAGTCCTCTATTTTCGTGAACAACTAAAACGGCAGGGAAGGGACCTTTACCTTTTGGCTGAACTAGGTAACCTCTCATTGTATCTGCATTTCCGCCTGGGGATTTATAGCTTACATACTTGGCCTTAATTCTATCATCCGTAAAAGAGATCATCTGCGCTTTTGCGTACTGGGGAAGAAGTGCTTTGGCCATAAGCAGACCAGAACCACCAACAACAGTAATCGCTGCAGCTTTTTCTAGGAATTCTCTTCGGCTCATAC
>JAIBDQ010000098.1 GCA_024686135.1 Halobacteriovorax sp.
CTTAACTCATATGGGACTAGTTGAAAATGTCGATGGTATGTATAGGGTCACTGACAAAGATAAATTTGACACTGTCTTAAAAAGATACGAAAAATCCCTGATAGATAATTTAACCTTTAGTATTAAGGCCCAATAATGGATTTTGAAATAAATAAAGATAATAAGGATAAAACCTTTCCTGGAAATGAAAAAGAAGCCGAGGAGGCCCTGGCAACGGTCATTAAATACCTAGGTGAAGACATCTCTCGAGAAGGTCTTAGAGATACTCCGAAGAGAATGTTAAAGTCCTATAAAAGACTTTTTGGTGGTTATCTTCAAAATGTAGATGAGATTATGACGACTTTTGAGGAGGACAATGTGATCCCTCATGATCAAATTATCCTTCTTAAAGATATTGAATTTTATTCTACTTGTGAGCACCATTTTCTTCCTTTTGTAGGGAAGGCACATGTCGCTTATATCCCGAGAGATAAAGTTGTTGGAATTTCTAAGTTAGCCAGAATTGTAGAAATTTACTCTAGACGTCTTCAAATTCAAGAAAGAATTGGAAATGAAGTAACTCAGGCCTTAATGGAAAAACTTAATGCTAAAGGGTCTGCATGTATTATTGAGAGTAAGCACTTTTGTATGACTTGCCGAGGAGTAGAAAAGCAAAACTCCGTTATGGTGACTTCTTCTCTTCGTGGAGCCTTTTTAGAAAGGGTTGAAACGCGCCAAGAGTTGATGACCTTAATCAAAAATTGATGGAAAGCTATAAACTTTCAAACACAAGACTACTTTATAAAAAAAATGCCATGGATAGCTCTTGGGTTCATGGTTTAACCAGTATTGATATGGCCATTGAAGAACATCCAAGAATTCAAAAAGCCAGCGAATCCTTTCATTTGTACTTTTTTAAACCAGCTGCCGAGCTAAACCCTAGTGATGAAATTTGGATTGCTCGCGAGATTACTGGCTTTGTGAACCCGGGTGAGCTTCCAGATATGCAAACTTACGATCTGGGCAAGGGTGAGTATTTAGGCCAAGAGGCTCAGATGGGTCCTAAACTGGAATTAGAAGAGCTTTTGAAGGAAGAGAGCGCTTTAAGGGAGAGCTCATCAGAAAAATTGGCTTCGACTTGGAGAGTTAGTTTTTATCGAGAAAGTGGAGAATTGAAGCGACGAATCGGCCTATTTTAGGGCGTTTACATTTTTGACCTACGATATTAAATTAGAGGTCTAAATATGAGTACTGTTGGAGGTATGTATTAAGAGAAGAGGAGCCCCGAGACGGGACAAAGGTCCGCGGATCAACGATGACATCAGAACATCTGAGATGAGACTGATGCACGAAGATGGAACTGCTTATGGTGTTGTTTCTTTAGATGAGGCGAGAAGACTTAGACAAGAGACAGGACTAGACTTAGTAGAGGTTTCCCCCAATGCAAAACCCCCTGTTGTTAAGCTGATTGATTACGGTCGTTTTAAGTATGACCAACAAAAAAAGGCTAACGAACAAAAGAAAAAACAGGCCAAAACACTTTTAAAAGAAATTCAGTTCAGACCCAATATTGAACAGCACGATTTAGATACAAAACTAAAAAGAGCTGAAAAATTTCTTCACCAATCAGATAAAGTAAAAATGGTGATGCAATTTCGTGGTCGAGAAATGGCGCACCGCGACCAAGGTTTTGATAAATTCAAAGGGATTATCGCTCTCGTTGAGAAGCTTGGAGCTGTGGTTGAATCTCCTCCTAAGATGATGGGAAATCGTATTATCACTATTCTATCTCCGGATAAAAAGGCCATTAAACAGATTCTTAAGGACCGTAAAAGGGAAGAAAAGCTCCTTGCTGAGGAAGCTGCTTCTGAAGGACCAGAGGCATCTGACGACTCAGAGAGTCAAGAGACGGCCAGCGAATAAAAACGATGTTTTACATTCCGTACGCCCTTTGTTAGAAATGCCAATCTAAATTTAGTTTAAAGGAAATAGTTATGCCTAAAATGAAGACTTGCAGAGCTGCTGCAAAAAGATTCTCGAAGACTGGAAGTGGAAAATTTAAAAGAAGAAAGAAAGGTCTTCGTCACATCCTTACCAAGCATTCAAGAAGCTTAAAGAACAAAAGAGGAAAAGCGGCACTAGTTGATGGTTGTGATGCAAAAAGAGTTGCTAGACAATTACCATACGCTTAATTTTTAATAATAATTTTACTGATCCTTGGGACTAAGAGGAACTTCCCCCCAAGTGTCGTAACAGGAGATAAATATGTCACGTGCTAGAAGAGGCTTTAAGGCCAGACAAAGAAGAAACAAAGTTAGAAAACTTGCAAAAGGTTTTCACTTTGATAGAAGAACAAAATTTCGTCATACAGCTGAAACTGTAAAACGTGCTCTTCACAATTCTTACAAAGGTAGACGTCTACTTAAAAGAAATATGAGAAGACTTTGGATCGTTAGAATTTCTGCTGCTGCTGAAATGCTAGGTGATTCATACTCAAAGTTCATGGGAACTGCTGCTAAAAAAGGTATGAAGCTAAATAGAAAAATGCTTTCTGAAATTGCAGCTACTGATGAAGCAGGGTTTGCGGCCATTCACGCAGCAACTAAGTAATTAAAAAAATAAATTATAGAAAAAAAAGGCCCTCTATAAGAGGGCTTTTTTTTATTTAAATTCAGATGGTCCGGGATACTCCACGCTATTATAGTTTTGTCTCATCTTAGCCTGCTTAACATAGACTTCAAGACGAATTCTGTTTACTCCTCCCATGGGTCTATTTTCAGAAGGGGCGCGCCAGGGATTAAAAGACATATCTTGGCAGGTTTGATCTCTAGCAATAACTTCTTTTTTTGGCTGCTTAGGTACTTCAAGTCTTCCTACTTTTATGAAGGGAGATTTTCTTGTTTTCCATTTAACTTGAGCATTTTCGATATTGTTTCGTTTTTTGTCATTATTAGGCTGAATATAAAAATCAAAGCAAGTTCCTTGCTTATCTAAATAATGAGCTAAACGATTTCTTAAAAAATTATCTGGAGCATGTTTTGGAACTTTTTCTTTAGTTTTTTTACAACTTACAAATTTCATTTTCGAAGAGGTTGGTCCAAGTTTATAAGGAGTCGCGCTATGGTAATCAATATCAAGTGGGTTACCTACTTTCATTGCAAAGGCCTTTCTTAAAATCGTCACAAACTTATCTTTTGGGTTTAAAAAGGCTCCAATAGCGAAGAAGGCTAGACCAAATCCACCGGACTCCACAGAGTCCATAAATTTTCCATAATGCTTTGGATCTTTAATAAAAAACTCCGAGCTATTCATAAAGACAAAGTCATGAACATTTAAGTTTTCATCCACACCTGTTTCTTCTAGGTAGGAAGTGTAGGGAACATCAAAGAGCTTTATCGCCATTCCTCTAACATCAGACTTTGCATCAGCCTTTTTATGGTTTGGATCACCATTAGAGAATCTTACTAAAGCGTTATAGCTAGAATTATTCTTGTAAAGACCTACCTTGTACTCATCCTTAAGCTTTGAGTTTTCTATAGTTAATTTTGCTTTTACACATCCGTGATGTTTTGGATGAGCATCTCTTTTCATTTCTGCCCCTTCAGGAGTGGAGGTATTTAAGGCATTTCTAAACTGCTCTCTTATAAGTCGTGCTCCGTGCATTTCCTTTGCACTCCAGACTTCGCCTTGTTCAGTTGGGGGTTGTTCTTCAGAAACTCCTTCGGCAGAAGCTGTCTTTCTGTTTCCATTAGGGCCTGAGCAACTAAATATAAGAGTTGTGATTAAGAATATTATTATAGATTTCATTGGAGCTCCCATTTATATGAATCTATTCATTTTAAACTAAATATGTAATTTTTTATCTAGTAAAGAATTGCCAGAACTTACAAAAGTAATAAGGTCAAGAATAAGAAGCCCGCGAAATGCGGGCAACTTAGAGGGAGTGGTGTAGGGAGTACTTGTTAATAGTGAAGATTTAACCTGGCACCTCGCCAGAGTCTTAATTGGGCTCGGATAGAAGAAACGGCGTCTTCAAATCCATCTTTTAAGCAATCATGTTCTCCTTGATAGTAAAAATGGTTCTTATAACTTGATACTTTCATCTCTAGTTGAAAATTTTGTTCCTCTCCTTTTGAAGCATTAATTGAAAAGCTAGAGCCATTGGGTGACTTTTCGTAAATATTATCAAGCTCTCTTTTAACGAATGTTGGTTCTCCAAATTTATCTAGGTTCTTAGTGTTAAGGGAGCAGTACTCCTCAATTGCTAGTTTCATTTCTTTCTCCTTTAAAATGCTTTGAAATGAATTATCCATTAGGCGACCTCAAATATTTGATCGGAAGTGCTTTCATTTAGAATTGAAATTTTGGAAAAGAAAAGTAAGTAGTCTCCAAAAAAGTCTGACTTTGAAAGGACTCCTTTCACAAGGACTGACTTATTGGAATATTCTATAAGGCATTGCTGTTCATTTTGAGGACTTAGTAAGAGCTCAATCCCTTCATCCATGTAGAGACTAAATTTTGTCGGGACATCGTTTTTATCCCAAGAAATGGGAGTTACAATCCCTTGGTAATAGTTTTCTTCAAAATCATTGGTCTTAGGCTGAATATGGCGTTCTGACAAATCCACAATGCCTGACCAATCTCTCTTTTCATATTCATATAAGCTATGCATTTGATTAAACATAACTACCTCCTGTCATGTATATATTAACGGCAGGTAGCTATATTAAAAAAATGCATAATTTTGATGCGATACTTCGATTAAATCGATACTACAGGCCTAGCTTCTTCTTCTGTGCCATTTAAGGGCCAAAATGTTCCTAGGTCTTCACGTTTGTGAAGACTAATTATTCTTCAAATTACTTTAATAGTTTCTCCATGGGGGCAGTTTGCTATTGATTTCTCATCGAAATAAATATGAATCTTAAAGGAGATTATTATGAAATCAGCTATTCTTTTAGCAGCAATGCTTCTATCAACAAGTCTATTTGCCCATGGCAGAACAATCTTGAAAACTTCTTATACCACTGTTCTTCTTGCTTATAACATCCCTATGAACCAAGTTTGTATTGATGGTGACGAGATGAGAACTAAGGACCTAAAAAAGGTCTGTACTAAATATAGAAGGATCGGGAATCGCGATCGTGACCGTAGAGAATGTGTAAAACATGAGTACAAGTATTTTTCAAAGCCATTACAATTTGAAAAGAAAGTTTGTGTAAAGACTCGTAGAAGAGGACGTGACAGAGACGATGTATGTGTTAAATGGGAAATGAAAACAATCAATCTTCCTCTTGAGTATACTAAAACAGTAACTAAGCACAGATGGCAGGGAAGTCGTTCAGACGGTGATTGGAGCATGTTTGGAAAACTTATTTCTAAGGAAGTATTCCCAGTTCCATACTGTAACTAATCAGAGTTTAAGAGGGGCTTCGGTCCCTCTTCTTGCAAAGTCCGAATCAAAAGGTGATAATTCTTATTAGGAGTTATCATGAAAATCTTAACTATTTTTGCTCTACTTTTTAGCTTCTCAGCAGCGGCTAAGAAAATTAAATTAAACAGATATATTGCGATTAAAACTTGTTACGAAGATGGGGACTGTGTTGGACCAGCAGCAAAGCATCTTGAAAAATCTCGTATTGAGCTTGAGATGATGCCCTATTCAAAAGGTAAAGATAGGGGGATTACCGCCTCTGATGTTCAAATTGTCCAAGATGGAAAAACATTATTCAAAAGCGAGATCAGGGTTTTGAAAAAAGAAAAAACTGACTTTTATTATGTCTATATGATGATTAAGTCTGGAACTTCTAGGCATGGGAAAGTAAAGGTTTCAAAGATTAAAGATATTAAGAACTTCGATCAAAAAATAACTTTAGATAGGCCAATCAAAACAAAAGATGGATTCCTGCAAGCTCAGCTCGTCCTCGGGCCAGATATCGCCATTTCTCAGTAGGATGACGATAATATTTAAGTTGCCTGAGTAAGTCCCTGAAATAATTGGCAGTTATTCTATTCCTTTTTACAATGGGGGGTTACAGATGAAGCTCTTCTTTATAATTAAGTTCCATGAAAAACTTAATCTTACTACTTGCACTTATTTTTGTATCTCAGCACTCTAACGCCCATGAAGGTCACTATAAAGATTTAAGGGAAGGTAATATTGAAAGGGTCTACCCTGGAAATAATAAAATTATCCTAACCTTTGATGATGGGCCTACTGAAAGAGCAACTCCTTCAATTCTTGAAACTTTAAAGCAGTATAATATTAAAGCGACTTTCTTTGTTCTTGGAAAACTTGCTAAAAGAAACCCTATGCTAATGAGTCAGATTGAAAAAGAAGGGCATATCATTGCAAATCATTCATATGAGCATAATAATATTGGAAATTTTAGAAAATGGGGCCTTAAGAAAAAGCTTAAGAAATCATTTTTTGAGGCCCATGATGAATTGGTTCCTTATACATCAAACGTTAATAATTGGTACTTCCGTGCTCCTTATGGTTCGTGGCAAAAGAAGGCTTCAGATATAATCAATAAGACTGATATTGGAAAAAACTATATTGGCCCAGTTCTTTGGGATATCGGCGGTAATATTAGAAAAGACGCTAACGGTGTTTATCAAGAAGCGGCTGATTGGGGATGTTGGTCTCAAGGTCTTAGTATTGATCAGTGCCTAGAGGGCTATTTAAATCGCACTGATAAAAGAAAAGGGGGAGTTATCCTTCTTCACGATATTCATACGAAATCTGCGATAATGCTTAAAAAGCTTATTCCTGCTCTTTTAGAAAGGGGTTATTCATTTATGAATTTAGATGAGGTTGGGCTTACCAAATAATCTAATCATAGAAAAAGCTTCGTATCTTGGTGTTCATTTCGGGGAAGTAAAAACCAAGGCCCACATAAATTTCGGAAATACCTTTGAGGTGAAAGGCTCCATCTTTCACCTTGTTTTCTCTTAAATCATTTCTTCTAAAGCCAAACTTTAAAAAAGCTCTTTCTCCTATAAGCTTATAGTACTCACCGCCCCACTGGGCCACGGCCAGTCCTTGTTTACTCTCATAACCACCTCCAATTTTACTTGTGTCAAGATAGGCTACACCGGCCCCTATTCTGCCAATAAAGGTTCCAATTGGAGTATGCCCAAAAAGTTTCATGACCATCATGGCAGAGGCGTATTTAATTTCATAATCTTGATCCCAAGTCTTATAGGAGAGTGAGGGGGAGAACCTAAAGTTAGTCCCCCAGCTTTCAAGAGGGTACTCGATATTGGACATAACGATAGTTGGCGGTAATTTTACTTTAGATATTCTTCTTGAGAATAGTTTCTCGCTCTCTTCAGGTTGTAAGTGAAGCCAACGTCTTAGTTTAAACCTAAGGGAGATAGAATTAGGTACAAGTCTAAAGGCCTGTCTTAATTTATCCCATACAATATTAGTTTTGGAGTCCTCTGCCTCAGTTAAATAAGGAGTTTCTAGGTTCTTGGCATTTTGAAGCCGAGTGTGAATATCATAAATACGAGGGGTCACTGTTTGATTATCGTTATATAAATAGACCAAATGAGTGGCCTTGAATTTATAACCGATTCGGGCCATAAGACCGTACATCATATATTTGATTCCGTAGTATCGATTTGTGTGATTCAATCCAAAAAACTCTAAATGTTCTTTGGCGACTTTTGGGTGTATGACTTCATCGCAATTTCTTTTACTACCTTTAAAGTTTTCTTTAATCCAATCGTTCGATATTGAATAAGAAGTAGCGGCTCTATCTGTAGGTGGAGGGACGATGATAAACTTCCTACATTGAGATTTCTCTTTTAAATCCTCAAATTTCTTTCGGACAAGAGCCGTGCATTCATACTTTCCGCCTTTGACAAGACTCAATGGTGTAAAGTTTGTCATCATATTTGTTAATACATCCGGGACTAAGGTTTTAAAAAGTGGGATCTTATCTATTAGGGGATCTGTCCACTGCATACCGCATTTCTCAACAGGAGAAAGTGATTCTCCATTGATGATAAATGTAGGTGAACTTGATAACCTCGCTCTATGAAATAGGGGCGTTTTACCAATGGGTTTACCATCTTTTTTTACCTCTAAGCCTCTTGGATAAGAATCAATTGAAACAAAGTCTTTATGGCGAAAAATGGAGCATCCACTGAAAAGTAAGGTCGAAAGGATTATGATTTTTAACACTGTTTTAGTTTAAGCTTTTTTAGAGAAATTAGAAAGATACTCTTTGATATATTTTCACGCCTTTTAGATATTCTTTAAGCTGACGAAGATAAATATTTTTATCCGGAGTGGCCGTACGGTTTCTTATCTCATGGGTGCTTCCCATATAGATATAATGAAGATAATCCATGCGGTTCTCTTTGGTTATATCAGGGTTTTTCTTGGCCCGATTCTTAAGCTCAACCATGGCTTCGGCCAAAAAGCCCATGGTGGCCACGGCAGAGTTGGAAGGCTTAGAGATATTATCCTTATTGATTCCATATTCCTTTTCTATTTTCTTTGGCACAGTCTTAATCTGAGTAGGACCACGGCTATTATTCTTAGAGTTGATCTGACCTGTTAATAGCCTTACATCTCTTTTTATAAGCTCTTTGAAGTAAGTGCTAACCCCAGCTCCTACGGCAGAGAACCACCCATCTTTTTCTTTTGTCTCTTTGAACGCTTTGGAGGTTTTTCCAAAAACATTCTTCTTGGTGTCTTTTATTAGAGCGACACCGAAAGGCATGGCCTCTTTTACATCATATCGCCAGTTTTCTCCAAATTCACTTTCATTGCCCATAATCCCAAACGCATAACGAGCTAAATCGTTATATTCATCATTATCAAGTTTATAAAGTTTCATAATTTTTTGCTTTTCATCTTCTAGAGCTTGCATAAACTCTTTGGCGGTTTCGGTTTGATATCTAGGATCTTCTATGTCTATTTCAATAGGAAAAGCGGCTCTATCTTTAGGTGAAAAGTTAGTATCAAAAAAAGGACCGGCTAAACTTTTGGTCGTATGATTGAGCTTATTATTTTTTATGACAAAATGATTGGCCTCCTCGTAGGGGAGTATGTAAAGGATGCCATCTGGTAGAAGGTATTTATTGATCAACTCTTCTGGATTCGAGTCTATACAAACTTCCCCGGAACATGCAACAGCGTTACCTTCAAAAGCAAAACTTGAAGATGCTTTTCTTTGATCTAAGATATTTAGGTTTCCATCATATGAAGCTATTGAATAAATACCTGACCCCGAAAACTTCTTCTGATCATAATGTCTTTTCTTTTGAGAGACGAGTATCGAGGCGAGAGTAAGCCCTTTACTTGAATAAATAGTGAGGACGCCTTTTCCTTTATCTAGGATCCCGTAGTTACCCTTTCCATTTTCTTTATTAAATCCCTTTATCTTTTGCTCATCGCCAAGCTGATTTAAAGTTTTTTGCCATCTGATGCGCTCTTGATAACTTTCATAACCTTCATAGGGCGATAGATCGGTGCTAGGAGCATCAGGAAAGTTTTCCATCCAAGCTTTTCGTTTAATATATTCATTCAAGTTAGTTCTTATTTTAAATTCAACCTGACCACCAAATCTATTTTTGACCTGATCTTCCAAAGAGAATTGATAAATTTTATTTTCCCCAACCTTGTCTGCGAGTCCTTGTATGGCCTCGGCTAACCAAGGGCTAAATAAATCCTTACTCGAGCAGGTTTTAATTTTTCCAGCATCATCTAGGCAATTTAATTTAAAACCTTGGCTAAGATCATCTTTCAGTAGGTCAAATGCCTCTGCTAGTTTACCTAAAGTTTTTTCGATTTCAGAATTGATCTGCTCAAATGATTTTTTAGGCACACCTTTAATAGAACCAGCAATAGAGGCCACATGGGAAGATATATTTGTCAGGTTAAATTCAGAAGAGCTTTTTTCTCCCATTTCTTTACTTAGCTTATCCGCAAGCCAGGTAATAGCAGAGTCTCGTTCATCTAAATCTTTTTCATCTGGGTCTAAAGTTCTCTTAGCCGTGATAAACATAGAGACATCTTGGTTATAAAATCTAGTTTCTTTATTCCAGTAACTAGCTGTCTTAAAGTTTTCTATTATTTTTTTATAATCAGTTGTTTTTCCATGGCGGCGATATAATTCTTCAAGTCCATTTAAAACTCTCTGATCACCATTTTTGATTTCCCGTGAATATTTTCGAATGAGAGCTTCTAAGTTTGATTTATTCAGACTAACTGCTTTTTTAGAAAGCTTTAAGGTGGTTAACTTAAACTGAAGGGAGAGGATGTTCTGGTGATCTGTAGCGAGTAGCTCTTCAGCTTCTTTTAAAAACTGAGATTCACAATCAAAGGCCATGACCGTATTTGTAAAAAATAGAACAAAAATAAGTAATACTCTCACGTAGGCTTATCGACATTTCAGTGATTTACTTGACTGAAATATACTGTTAAATTGACTTATGAACCTAGAAAATAGCCTCCAATTCTTAAGTGAAATCGATAAGTTAAAAGATACCTACCGCCAATGCCTAATCATGAGTGGAGAAAGAGAAGAGAATACAGCTGAACACAGCTTTAGTCTTGCCATGGCAGCTATGTCACTTTCATCATTTTCTAATGAGCCAATCGACGTATCAAAAACGATAAAAATGGCCCTCTGTCATGACATTGTGGAAGTCTACGCCGGTGATAAGTTTCATTATCATAAAGAAGAGTCAGAAAACTTAGATGACGAAGAAGCAAAGGCCTTATCAAAAGTGTTGGAGCCGATTGCTGGTTCAAAATTAGCAAAAGAAATTACCGATATATGGAACGAGTTTGAAAGCGGGGACACTCCCGAGTCTAGATTTTTAAGAGGTATTGATCGCTTCCTACCGATGTATCATAATTATAAGACTGGTGGTTTTTCTTGGAAAAAACATGGCATTACAAAAGATCAGGCCCTCGAGAAAAATTCACATATAGAGCTCTCTTCTAGCGAAGTTTGGAAGTTCACAAAATCGATGCTTGATGAGTCCCAAGAGAAGGGCTGGATTGGTTAATTTAAAAGTCTCTTTAATTCTTTAGATATCAGGTTAGCAAAAACCTCTTGCCCAAAAGTGCTAAAATGAACCCATTCTGACCATAGTAGTCCTGAGTCATATGCGCTTGATTCAAAAAATGATTCCGACAGTTGTATACAGTACATCGTTTTTTCATCGCAGAGGTTTTTTACATATTGATAGTTTTGATGGGAGTAACTAAATGGGAGTTCTTCTAATTTATTTAAATAGGTAAATTCTTCAATAAATATAATCTTAAAATTATTTAGCTTCGCTATCTCTCTGAATTCTATCAAATTTTTTTTAAATAATTCTTTATTTAAATCATTTACACCAGAATGAAGAATCAAATAATGTGGATACCTCTTTAGCTTTTTTAGAGTTTCAAGTAGATGCGTGGAATTTGCTGCGATTTCTGCAAAGTTTTTAGCATCCAAGGAA
>JAIBDQ010000184.1 GCA_024686135.1 Halobacteriovorax sp.
ATGATAATAAGATTTGATTTTTCATACTCGCTCTCCCATGAGTTTTCGTTTTCCTTTTTTGGATTAGGACTGAAATTCATAGAGCAAAGGGCGTGCCAAAACTTTCCTACGGTGAACACTCTTTGTGCATGGGGGTTTGGAGCTTTGAAGTTTTTTTAGCCCCAGAAACAATCTGCACCTTGCATAACATCAACAGAGTCAATCTGACCTAACGCAGGTTATATTGGGACCACGTGATTACAAAAATTACTTTCTGTGTAATTTTACGACGCAAGTAACTATAGATCTAAATAAATAGAAATATGAATTTTAGTAACCGCCATAAGATTAGCGCTTAAATAGCTTCTAAAAGCTCTTTGTCGGATAGGATTAAGTGGTACGGGTTATCTTCGACGTCCTCGCCAACTTGATCTCCACCCTTAAAAATATGCTTCTCAAACTTTTCACGAAACCCAAGTCCGGAGAATTCTTCTAAATCGGAGATAAAGTTTTCTGTAGAGACCGTCGTAAACTTTCTCTTTGAAAAATAAACTTTCAAGAAATCTTTTAAACAATAGTTCGTTTTCTTTTTAAGCACATAATTAATATGCGACATAAAGGCCCGCCCTTGTTTATAAGAACTTTTACTTGTGGTTCGAAGGTAAGGACTATTTCCGGCCAAACCAGCGCCAGTAAAGTTAACCTTCTTCTTACTTCCGTGAAAATAGTCTCGCCAGCTAGCAATCCCTTCATCTAACCACCCAGCATTCCCATTTTGCGGAAGAACAGCTCGGGCAAAGTAAGCATGCTGGAGTTCATGGCCAATAGCAAACCATCCAGAAATAGCGGCGCCAGCATACTCCATCCCACCTTTAAATTTTCCATTACTATATAGGATCATTTGAGCGTGAGGCCAAGGACCATAGTCCTTCTCAAGACTTTTAAGAATCCTTCTGACCTTACGCATGGCCAAGAAGTTTATGGACTTGGAGTTTGAGTAAATAGTAACTGGAACTTCCCTTCCATCTATCGAATTGAAGTTCTTCTTTTTGACTTTAAACTTCGTCTTTGGAACTAGATGAAAGTAAAGAGATGATGAATTGTAGTAATCAGGGTATTTTACTTCAAATTCTCTATTCGTATTCTTAACAAAACGACCATTCGTAAATAGCCTATGCTCAACCTGCGTTCCAACAACAGAAACTGAAATATCTATTTTGAATTGATCATACTCAAGGTTAGATGGTAAATATCGTTCCATGAATTTTCGCTCTTTCATATCGCTCATGAAAAAACCTACTGAGACAGAATTATCTTCAAACTTAACTCCCTTAGAAATCGGTGTACTTATCTCCACGGTATAAGTTCCAGCAGAAAGATGTTTATCAAGAATCCTTACCTTCGTTTCTTTCAATGGGGTCTCAACCTCTAGGGTATCAATGACGACTTTACCTAAGATAACGGAGCTTGGACGATTGACCGACTCAATAATAGGATGACCTTCTTCTTTAAGCTCAAATTTAATAGTGCTTAAGGCGTGGGCCTGCTTAGTCTGAGTATTGAAAACAAGCTTATATTTAGCGCTCTTAAAGTCAGCCCAAACTACAGTTTTATTACCACTTAAGAAAGACGGCGGAGCTTTATCCAAAGCCGAAAAAGCAGCGTTTGATTGGAATAAAATCCCTAAAAGAATAAGCTTCAAGATACACATAATCTCACTATATCCTATTCAAAGCTCAGAGCTCCCTACTTGGAACTCTTTACAGTAAGTGTCTAATACCTATGCAAAATTTGTGGAAAAAGTAGTTTAAAAAGATAAGGAGAAACAATGCACCTTTATGAAATCAAAGCCGTTACAGTTCATTATTATATGGGGTTAACTAGCTGTAAATAGTATAAAAAATGCCCCGAGGCGCTTATCTGATGTCCCAAAATATTACTGTCTAAAAACTAACACCACCTGTAATTCCTTCAAAAAAAGCCTTCAAAATGACTAACCATCATAAAGTTAAGGAATGACTAAACTAACCCTGATTTCAACGTTGATATTCACCTCTTTATTGTCCACTAAGCTATGGTCGGTATGTGTTCCTCATGGATCGACTACTGCTGCTAAGACAGATCTTGAGATATCAAGATGCCAACTTCTTGATCGGCTAAACCATTCGGATAGTAAGGATAGGTCCCATCGCTTTTTCTCAACCATCTATAACTCAGGGTTGGATTATATCAATATTAAATCGGCAGGCTCTGCAATACTTATTACGAAGTATCTACGCCTAGATACAAATCCAGATTCAAATATTTTTTCAAAAGAAGTTAAGAAAGCTATTGGTAATTTTATAGCTGCGAGAATAAATACAGGAGAAGAGTATAAAGGTAGTTCTCCCGAAGATATAAAAGAGATGCTTAATATTAGAAATGAAATCATCGAAATGACAAAAGATGGAAGAATAAAGCCAGACCAAGCGGCTTTACTTAGTATTGGAGCAGATGTCATGCTTCAAAATGGAATCGTAAAAATCTCAGAAGATCTTTATGAACTAAAAGTAGAAGTCTACGAGCAATTTTCAGCTCAAGCAGTAACAAATCATGAATTTCAAAATGCGTTAGGACAATTCGAAGATAAAATTAAAAAGCTAGAGAATAAGATTACGAAGGATCTTGGTAAAGCAACCGAGCTGGCTACTAACAGAGCTAACAAAATTAAAGAAATGGCCGTTGAGGTAGCAAGAAGTGAAAAACGTTTAAAAGAATTACAAAAGAAAAAGAAGCCCAGTAATGAAGAGCAAAAAGAAAAGGAACTTTTAGAGAGTAAAATCGCGAAAGAAAATGAAGCAATTAGAAAAGAATATAATCAAAATAAAATTCTTATTAGCGAGATTTCTAATGCGACAACAATAGTTACCTCTCTATTATCGATTGTGGATCCAGTTAGGGCCCAAAGGGTTGGGACAATTGTTCAATCTAGCTTAAAGATTGCAGAAGCGATAAACGCTATATCCGCAGGAGCAAAGCTAGGAACAGCTGCTTCTCTAGGGCCTTACGCAGTAATGGCTGTTGCAGTATTACAAATTTTCAAAGCTCTTCAAAAGAAGGGTCCATCTCCTGAACAGTTGATCCTTGATCAGATTCAAAAACTATCTCAGCAAGTAGCGGAGTTAAGAAAAGAAATGCATGACAGATTCAATGTAATAGAAGACATGCTTGGACAAGTTTATAAAGAAATGCTTGTTAATTTCTCTGCCCTTTCAAAGGACATGGCCGAACTAAAGAGAATGGCCATTAGCTCCAGAAAAGCGCTTGGTAAAGTCCGCCAATCTCTAGGGAGTTTGAATGGGAAACTAAACGAAGTAGCCATAGAGCTCTATTCACAAGGCTTTAATGAGACAATGAATGAATGCCTTAAAGCCCCTATCACATTCGCTGATCAAGTGGATGGACTAGAAAGGGCTGATTATAATAAATGTATACAAAAAGTACTTCACTGGACAGAAGTAGGGAGTAAGAACCCCATTCTTACAGGTCTAAAAATAGATGTTAATAATGATGATATTTTATTAGATGAGCTACGTTCCTCACACCATAACTCAGTCATTAATACCATTTCAAAGCTTGCTGATGCTAGAGGTTGGACAGAGTATCAACATCTAGTCGCAAACCCCATTGCCTGGGCCGTGGGAGTTGAGAACTATACTGTTCTTAGAACTAACAACTTAAAGTATTCAGATATTACAGATGTAGATGGAATTAGGCTTTCAGGTATTCAGAATCGTGGTCTTGAAATTACAGATTTTGTAACTGACCTTCAGTCAAATGAAGCTATTTTTGAAGATATTTTTGCTCATTACTCTGATGCAAGAGCTGAGGCACAAAAGCTTTTTAGAGAAGGTGTAAGTGAGTACATTGAGGCCACCTATGTTAATGGAGTTAATAAAGACCTTAGAAAGCTTCTTGAAGGCTTAGATAAAGATAACGAAATAATGTTGTCTGGTCCAATTGAGCATAATGTTCATGGCGAGAATCTATCAACCGCTATGAGGTTTGATATTAACTACATCCAGGGTATTATTCGTTATAATGAAATGTCTCTGAGTGGTTCCATTGGAGCTATTCACACACTTGACGCATTTGTTAACTTATCAAGGGAAGGCTATCAACCTTATGGAGATACAGATGTTATCCCTGTTGAGATATGTGATAAGAATGATCCATACGTAACAGATAGAACCCTCTTTTTTAATTCAAGAAGTCAAAACTTGAAAATGAACACCGAACTTCAAAAACTTAAGCTCGCTGAAAGAATGGGTCTAGGGAAATTAAATCTATGCTTTAAAAATGACCCTACAAGAGTTAACGCTCCAGGTTTTGGAACTTCTCATAGGAATGTATCGAAGTTTAAATTTGAAATCATTGGAACTTTTTTAAACAAAGAAACAGGTGAGAAAGAAGAAGTATTCCACACAGTTTATAAAGCTCCAGATATGTCAGTTAACAGAGCTTCTTGTTTGCCAACATGGCTTAAGAGTAATATGCACAATGTAGAGGCGCCTAGAGTTACATCCGTGGCAAATACAATCAGAACTTCTTGGCATGGAATGAGATCATGGTTTGGAGCCGGTGAGAATATTTATGGTGCCATGATAATTTGTAACCTCCAAGAAGAACTTTCCAAAGAAAACCTAAATCAAGAGACAATGGACAAGTCTCTAGAGGCCCTTGATACAAAGTTAATCACTGCTTTTGAAGTTTTTAAAATGAACGCTCTAGCATCAGGATTAAAAAAGATGGAGTCAGTAAAAACAAAAATCAGTCTTTACTCAGAGCTAGCAAAAGAGTTTTCTTATTATATTTCTAATTTTTCTTTTTTAAATGACTTTAAATATAGAAGTGCTCTTGAAGGTAGCCAAGGAATTATAGACTTTGAATCATACCAAGATCATCTAGCGGATAAACTAAAGAATGGAAGCTTAATTAGAAAAGCTAATAATCAATTTGATAAGGATAAAGCTGCTCTTGAAAAATCAAAGCAACTCCTAATAGAAAGACAAAAGCAAAAAGAACCATTTCTGTTAGTTGAAGATGCCCTTAAACTTATTGACGAAGTTTACTCGTCTCTTCATCCAGATTTGGAGACTTACTAAAAGAAGGCAAGGACAAACAAAGTACCTTTTTGGAATCAAGGGACCCTATAACTCTCTATTATGGGGTAACTCTCCCCCATCGAAGATAGAAAATTAAGAAATTTGGTATATTAAGCACACGCTTCCTTTTGGGGAAATCAGATACCTATGGTATAAGTTTTGGATGCCAGAACTACTCGAATTTTTACCAACCAAAAGCTAGTCAAAAATTTCGATAGGTTACAAAGAAAAGCTCTTACCTCTTCGTTTCTGTTTTCATTTGATTTCAATGGGTTTCATTTTAGTTCACGAAAGTGGTTCTACTAGTTCTACTAGTTCCACTTACTCAATAGGACAAATAGTCTCTTCGCACTCATCTAATAACTTTATTTAAGCTTTCCTTTATTTATGTAATAAAATCAAAGTCAATTCCAGCTATAAACAATCCGATATGCTCAGAACCAGTGATGTGGTTTCCATCAAGATCAACGACAAAACCTTTCGCTTCTTTCATAAGCATTATCCCTGCTTCTAGATCAAATTCTTTTGCCTTACTTTTTGACCAGCTATGAACATAAGTGAATGACCCCTTCGCTGCCTGGGTTAGCATCCAAGAAGGTGAGCCAGTTACGCTAAAAACGAGTGGCGTATTTTTTTCTCCCATAGCTTATATAGATTTTGCAAAATATCAATATCGGTAGGCTGAGCATGCATTGCAATTGATTTTGAACTATCTAAGGGCAATTCGTAAGGCAAGGAATATCGCTCAACTTTTCCTAAAAAATGATTTGTTCTAATCACTCTTGCCCCAAATCCTTTTATAGCAATTCCAATTTCACCAGTTGAGCAATTCAGAATAAAAGAAATAATTGGTTGTTTATCTTTATAAACAATCATAG
>JAIBDQ010000029.1 GCA_024686135.1 Halobacteriovorax sp.
CTCTGTCACAGTATTTCAAAGTCGAATCTCTGTGGGCAACCCAGATTAGAGTCGTATCATTTAATTCTTTATCTAAACCTTTTAAGATTTTATCTTCAGTAACCGTGTCAACAGCTGAGAGGCAATCATCAAGGAACAAAAGGTGTGGTTTACGCGCAAGCGCCCTGGCCAGTGTTAACCGCTGTTTTTGACCTCCTGAAAGATTAATACCCCACTCACCAAGGGGAGTATCAAGTTGATCAGGAAAGGTTTTTATATCGCGAGATAGTCCAGCCACCTCTAAGGCATGCCAGACTTCTTCATCAGTAAATTCTCTATCCATGCAAATATTTTCTCTAATACTTGAAGCAAAGAGAAAAGGTTTTTGAGGAACAAAACAAACTGACTTTCTAATTTCATGATGATCATATTCGTCAAAGACTTTGCCACAGTAAAGAACTTCCCCCTCATTTCCTCTTTCAAGACCAGAAAGAATAGAGACGAGGGTTGTCTTTCCAGTTCCAATTGGTCCTTTAATACCAAGTCTCTCCCCTTGTTTTAGGGAAAGATTAAAATCAGTTATTATATTTCGTCCTTCTTCGTAGGAAAACTTTATATTACTGGCCCTTAAAACTTCAGTTTGAGGCTTAAGGGGCTTTCCATCTTTTTGAAGGAGCCACTCTTCTTTAGGGTGAGTAAACACTTCGGAAAGCCGCTCCAAGCTCTTCTTTCCTTTTTGCCAATCACTTATAATAAAGCCCAGTTCAAAAAGTGGATCTTGAACTAAGAATATAAGACCTTGCATGGCCATAAAGCCACCAATACTAATGCCTCCACTAAAAACTAATCTAATTCCTAAAATAAAGATTACGAGATAGCTGACAAAATAAACCGCTCCCATCAAAGGCGAATATAAAAGTGAAGTGTAGACAGCGCTTAATCTCTGGCGTCGATACTCCTCTGCCGTATCCTCTAATCTGAGACGCCAAAACTCACCTGTCTGAGTCAATCTCTGAAGCCTTATGGTCGAAACGACCTGCGAGGCTAAATCATTAAAGACAGTCAGAAATTCTTGGGCCCCTGTATACTTTTCAATCTCAATGGCACTTAACTTTTTTACAAAGAAAGGAAGAAATAAGAGAACTCCTAGAGACCAAAGAGTCATTTCCACATGAATGCTAAGCATGGCCCAAACCGTAAAGAAGCCAAGAAAAACAACATCGACTACAGCAACTAATGTAAAACCAAAAATAAATCTAGCAGCGTTAACATCGCTGGTAGAAGCGTTCATCAGAAGACCTTTTGTAAACTTCGTATCCAAATCCTTTCGGGGGAAAAAACGTGAGCTATTAAAAATCCATCTTCTAAGGTTAGCAGCTGCGTAATGAGTCTGCCTTGCTAGTGTCATCCTCCAGCCCCATCTTCCAATGAAAAGAAAAACTCGGCTAAAAAAGAGGACAAGAAATATGTTTAAAAAGGTTTGGTCTTTATCGGCATTTTTAAAAATCTCAGGATAGGGATCACCAGAAAAGAAATCGATGATCCAACCAAGGCCCCTGGTCCAAGTCACTTGCATTAAATTTGTGGCGATAACAGAAAAAGTACCAAGGGCGTAAACTCCCCAGTTTTCCTTGAGGTGAGTTACCCAAATTGAATGTGCTTTTTCACCTAGAGGACGAGAAGACATGGAGGAAAGTCTACCCTAAGAGAACTCCTCTGAAAAATCCCTCTTACTAACTTCTACCCCATCTTCGGCAATTACTTGACCCTCTGTCACGGTCAGCATATTACCATTTTGGCGCACCTCAAATTTTGGCGTTTTCCTAAAAACCTGATCTAAATGTGACCAGTGACCTGCCTCTTTATTCACGATCTCTCTAATATTCTCTGGATCATCTAATTGTGAAAGTCTGTGAAACTCTTTGAACTCATCATAAAAAGCTCTCGGGGTTAGATTTGCCCAGACCTCCTCCAGGTTCCCTACAAGATGGGGATTAGAGGCCACGGCCTTAGTGTTTAATTTATTTAGGTCAGGTTTTAGAGCTGAGCACAATGAGACTAGGTCAGATTTTATGAGAAGGGTCCCATGATGAAAGCTTCTATTTTTAGTTTGCTTGAAAGCTTCTCCTGAAAATTTATATTTTTTCTTATCCTTACAAAAAATCATTCCACTTTTTTCAAGCTTTTCTGTTTTTATATTTTTAGTTTCTAAGAGATCTTGTATCAATTTTAGATGCTCTGCTTTATCACTTTCCGTGAGAATAGCCTTATTCTTAAATACACAGAAGTTCAGGTTCCCAAGGTCATGGTAGACGCAGCCCCCACCGCTTTGCCTTCTGGCCAAGGATATTTGATTTTCTTTTAAAAACTTAGAATTGGTCTCGGCCCAAGGGTTTTGAAAGTTTCCCATCACTACACAAGGTTGATTAATATAAAAAAGAATAAGCTCTCGGTCCTCGTTTCTTAGGAAATAGTCTTCCAAAGCTAAGTTTTGAAAGATATTTTTGAATGGTGAAAGATAAGCCTTTGTTATCATGTTTACCGTCTACTCACTGCGTCTTTCCCGACCATTTTCGCCCCACATAAAATTAAGTTTCGCGTATTAAAGGGAGAATCTAAATGATCAAATCGATCTTAGTTACTGCAATACTTTTTTTGCCAGTTCTTGCACTTCAAGCCAGAAGTTTTAAAACCTATACCATTCCAGGGGCCTATTGTGGAAACGGAATGTCGTATAAAGTGTGGGTCGATACAGAAAAAACTGATCAAACAAAATTGGCCGTAGAATTCATGGGCGGCGGTGCATGCTGGTCTCTAAGCAGCTGCTATGGACCAAATCTTAGGGCCTGGGTTCATCCTCTTCCTAAAATCGTAAGTAAGATGAATGTTATGCTAAAAAAAGGAAGTCCACTAGAAAGTCATAGCGTTCTTTACTTTCCCTATTGTACAGCTGATGTCTTTGCTGGTGATCATAAGGCCACTTACGGCCTAAAGTCTAAAGTTCAACACCGTGGCCATAGCAATATTTTAAAATCTATAAATTACCTACAGAAAATAAAAGTCATTAACTTTAAAGCGGTTGATGATATTGTTCTCTATGGTTCATCCGCGGGGGGAATTGGCTCTCTACTTCACTCAAAAACCTTTGATAAGATCATCCACCCTAGTGCAAAAAGAACCATCATCTCTGACTCTCCTGGGCTTCATTTTGGTCTTCGTTTTTGGCATAAGTTCACTAAGAAAACTATTTCAGACTTTAAGTCAGCTTTTAAAAAGATTGGTCTAAGGCTTGATACCAGGAATGGGATGATTGCCCATAAAGTTCCTAATGTTTGTAAAAATCTTTCTAACTGGAATATTGGATTTCTTCAGGGTTCTAAAGACTTTATCATGAGTACAGTCTTTGGAAATATTTCCGCTGCAGATCATCGGGAGCTTGTTTATTCACACCGTGGAATTTTAAGTATGACTGAAGAAATTCCCAACTGTTCGGCATGGGCCCCTGATAGTCGACTACATGCATTTTTACTTTTCCCTGATAGATCGAGCACTGAGGCCCAAGGTGTTAGTGCTCTAGATTTTGGAACCCAAATATATAATGGGAAGACGGATATAAACTATCGTTAGAAGACAATCCCCAGCTGGATTTTGATTGGTAGGAAGATCATGGCTTTTCCTACTTTACTTGCTTCAATTCCTAACCCGCCAAATATTGAATCTGAATATAAGCGGTAGCTAGCAGCTAGTCTTGCTCCAAAGAGACTTTCTCCGGCCTTAATTTCTTGTTTGCCTTCGAAGTTAATCGAATGGTGAATACTTTCCTTGTCTAACTTAGTGAGGTGAACACCTCCGCTTAAAACAAGACCAGATCTAAACCTTTCTCTATCAGGTCCCAAGAAGTAATCGTAATTTGCTCCAAAGTTATATAATCCATTTAGCATATAGGTCGATTTACTAGACTTTTGTTCCGCAAACTGCTGCTGGTAATGAATTCCTATAGTAGAGGATTTATTAATTCCAATATCTAAATTATAAGAGCTAGATTCCGGTCCTAATTGCCAGCTTACGCTAGTTCTTTTCTGAACTCCTGCGGAAACACTTAAACTAAAGATGAATATTAAGAAAACAAAAGCTATTCTCACTACTGATCCACCGATGTTTTAACTTTAACTAGTTTCGCTCCAAGTCTTAACAAAAAGCTTGGAATCGGTTTCTCACCTTTTCTAAAACCTGGCAGTACGTAGCCATCTTTAAATTTTAAATCCATATCTTTAAAAATAGTGTCTGTCTTAACTCGCACATAGAAATTTTTGTATTCAATCTTCATGGCATTTGCCGGAGTCTCTAAGTCAAAATAACCTGAAATATACTTTGGAACATCTTCATGAAACATATATTTTCCAAATGTCTTAACTTTGTATTTCTTCTTAACCCAATTAACCAGCTCTTCCTTTTCAGACTTTGTATCAACTTCGTCAAAATACATTTCAGCGCCATTTTCAACCACTAGAAACTTAATTTCTTTAAGTGAGCTTTCTTCATCTTCATTCATTTCATTAATCTGATGAACAATTCCACCTTGCGACTTAGAGAAAAGTTTTACAAAGAGCTTACCTTTTCGGGTACCAAATTGGATCTTTCTAATTTGTTCTAAGATTGAATAGATTGAATCATCAAATTCTTTTTCTTGAAGTTTTTCAAAAGCCTTAACTAGCGCCATCATATCTTTATAAACAAGCTCATACTCACCAATTTCTGCCATATAACGTAGGATATAGGTGGCTAGAGTAAGCCCATCCGAAATATAGTATTCTTCAGAAATAGATTTCATAAGATTAAAGATATTTTCAGCAATAACTCGCAGTTCTTCATCCGATAGATCTAAAACGCCAAAGGCCGTAGACTCATCACCATCTGTATCTCCACCATTATTCTGATCGTCCGTGGTAACGACTGGTGGATTAGTTCCCTCTGGCGTTTCATCGGCGATAATGGCACTGGAGCCCAAGCATAACATCAATACTAAGATCAATAATTTTTTAAGCATTTTAATTCCCTATCCTTATATTACCTTTAACTCTTTCATAAACTTCATTCGAAAATCTTGCGTCTGGATAATAAGAATGGTTCCAGTCAGTAGGTCCTTTCTTAATTATCTTTTTGTTATGACGATCAAATTTTTGTGTATAGATTTCCATAAAAGGAACGATATAGTTCTCTCTTAATTTCTTCGCATACTTAACAAAGTCCTCGAAGTAAGAGACATCTGTAAGACCTTGAGACTTAAGCTTTTCTATCAGGGAGTCAACTTCAGCTTCAAGAACAACCGCCACAATAAGGAAGTACATAATCTCAACACCGCTATTCGTGATAGCTCTGCCGTTGAACCCAGCTTTAGTTGCAATAATATCAGTACCTAAATTACGGTTGATTTGTTCAATCACATCCATATCTATCCCAGCAATATCAGTTATTCCTGGATATTGTGAGATCACTCTTTTGAAACGGTGCAACAGGCTCATTTTTGCGTAGTCGCTATTATAAAAAGTTTGATCGAAAAGCATATTTGAACTCATAAGCTTTCTTAACTCTTCTGCCGTTTGAGCCTCTTTATAAGGAGCAAAGATTTTAACTGATTTTTCAATAATTGAAGCGAGTTCACCTTTATCAACTGAGGCCATATTACCTGCTGTTGAAAAGTCGAAGGCAATTGAATTATCCCTTTTCTTAACGATAAGACCTAAGTCAGCGCCGTTAAACTTTTGGTTCGGGATAAGCTTAATATCAAATGCATTACCGCCCGCATGAGGATTCAATTGAAGTAGGATTTCCTCGTCATGAGTAAACATCTTTACGTATTGATTAATTTTGAAGCCACCTAACTCAAGATTTCCATTCTTCTTAGGATCTCTCTCGTTCATAAATTTTCCTGCAAATTTAAGTAGAAAAACTTTAAGTTTCTTGGCTATTGAAGATCTCTTAAAATCGATATCTTTAGCGACAAGACCGACAATTTTATCAAGAACAGACGTTTGACCATCAAATTTTAGACCTACTTTTGAAACATCTAGTCTTAAGAGCTCATCACTTAAGAAGATTTCATTTTCAGCGAATTTTATCTCGTTAATATACTTAGATAGTTTTTCAACTGAAAGCTGTAGATTCATACTGGCCGTAATTGTTTTTACTGCTGGGTCCTTAAAGTCACCTGACCAAATCCGAGCAGGGTTTAAAAAGAATCTCTTTCCTTTTTTAATATGAGAAAGAACCATATTAACTCTTAGCTCACCATCTCTAATCACATTTAAGTTAATATTCTTAACAAGATAGTGATCGGATACTTTTCTCTCTTTTAAGGCCTTCTCGACAACTTTGTTTTGGGCGACAAAGGCATCTTTGAAGATCTGGTTTATAAGATTCTCAAAATGCTCTAGGTTCATCTTCACATGAAGATCTGCTGGAGATTGCTTTCTAGAAGTGTCTATCCCTTTAAAAAGCTGGCTATCTTTGTTCTCTGGACGATACTTAAGAAGATTCTCATACTTAGTACTTCTATCGCCGTTACCTACTGCAAGATCAATATAAGTTTGATTCATAACTTTGTCGTAGATCGGCTCAATATTCCAAACTGCGATATTATTGTCTGATTCCATAATCTTTTCAGAAACAATTCTCGGAGAAAGATTAATTTTTAACTGCTTATCTTCATCATCAAAACGAATAAGTTTTTCAAAGAAGAGTTCGGTTTTACCCGCAACGAATTCTTTTCCTTCTAGAATGAAGGGGTTCTTTTCAATATCAATTTTAGCTACGTCTAAGAGGGAAAGTAGATCATGCCCACCAAGTGTACTATAAGTTTCGATTTGCTTAGAAATATTCGCTAAGATCTCTTTATAGGGATCGTAGTCATTTTCTTCTTCATCACCGGTCTCTTCACCTGGTGGTACGATTGGCTGCTCTATTAGGGTTGTTACTAGAGTTTGAGTTAAGGCCAACTTAATATAATTAATAGCTACGTTTGCGTGATCACTATCATTGGTTAGATAGATTTGATTTGAGCCATCAGCTAACTTTAAGTAGTGAACATCAATCCCAAGTTCACTCTTTTTACCCATGCTTATCCTGACTCCAGCTTCAAATGGTAGGCCCGAACCGTACTGATCATCAGCAATTCTAAGTGGTACCTTACTCCATTCAATTCCTGATCCTTCCATACCAAGGGCCATGAGAACATTAATATCGATGGCGACATTTCCTCTCAAGATGATACCTTTATTCTTAGGGTCGATAACCACAGAGAGGTCAGGAAACATTTGGTCTCCTTCAAATTCAAATTCTCTAAAAAATCTAGCGGCCTCATCAATCGTCTTTTGTGAAAGTCTCTTTTCTAGAAATGGAAGTGTTGTCGTAGCAGCTCCGCCAGTAAGGTTGGCCTGCTCTATTAACTGACGACGTCTTATATCACTTAAAGAATAAGCAATTAACTCTTTAAGCTCGTCTTTAACTAGATAATAGGTTGTTTCAGGATCGGCTAAAAAACTAGCTTCTCTTTTATTAAGATACTTCGCTGCCCTATTTCTTACTTTTCTTGAGATACCTTTAAATTCATCCGAGTGACGAATACTCATATGAGTAAAACCTAATGTCTCTGCCATTTCCTTTTTATAAGGCTCTAGGTCGGCCATGAGAACATCTAGGTCTGAATAATCTTTATATAGTTCTTCTCTTACATCTTCTAATGACTTTACTTCATCACTATGTCTTTTATCAGCCTGCTTAATCCAAGCTTTGTTTGGTCTACCAATCCCCGCTTCAATTCTTAATGCAACCTGTCCCTTTGTTCCTCTTAATATAGTTGGGTGAACGCCCCAGACTCTTATTCCTTCAAGACCAGCATAGGCCGAAAGTTGAGGGATTTGAGAGAGGTCTACTTTAAAAGAAATAGTATCACCTCTAAAACGAAGACCTTTGTTCTCTATAAGTTGTTTGATAAGTAATGATGGATTTTTTTCCGTTAGTTGAACCTCTGGCTTAACTTCAAGCATATAGTTCATAAAACTTGTATTGAGTAGGAGCCCAACCGCGTAACGACCAAGTAGGTGTACCGCCGGTGTATAATCTTGATTCCCTAGTTTTAGGCTTCTAATTCTAATTTGGAAATATCTAGTCAGGGCAATCTTCTTGGCCGAGGGTAATTCAAAATGGATTGAAAATTTATGACGGGAAAGTGTTTGATCTCCAGTTTCAATCCCACCAATTTCATTCATATCAGCAAGAATGTCAGCAGGAAGCTCACTCACTCCTTCAAAGATCACAATTCTATTCGTTGGATCAAAATCAAAGCGGCTTACTTCTACAATTGTTGTCCCTTCGGCCGTTAAGGCCTTTTTTGCTTCTGCTACTGCAAGTTCTTTTGGAATATTTAAAAGAGCGATAGGATCACTTGGAGCTTCCAAGATTGAATCCATTGCTTTTTTAGGATCCTGTACACCTGGGTCAGTATGACCGGCAAAAGCGGGATTTAAAGTAATAAGGATTAGTAGTAACCAAGTCCAAATAACAGATTTCATAGATTTGCCTTCATCTCATTTGATTTACATGTAAATGGAGATATAGATACAAGAATCGTGCCGCTCAGAAACAGGTTAAACCGCTGTTATTACTGGATAATCATAGGGGGATATTGTCTAAATTTTGGACAGCTGGCAGTAAGGTAACTCTTTTCAATTGGCCTACCTACTCGAGTGAAAACTCTTCTTCGAGACCAGAGTTATCTTCAATAATGGCGTCATCATCAAAGCTTGGGTCGTCAGAAACTTCAATGGAGGTGTCACGTTTGTAGATATCTTCCTCCCCTCGCATGGCCCGCTTTTTTGAGTTGGACTTGGTTTTCTGCGCCCTAACCTTATCTTCAATTTCTGTCTGCTTAAGGCGAATCTCAGAGCTCTCAGGCGGATCAATCTTACCTTTTTCCCATTTAAAGTTTTTAACTTGCTCACTTTGTAGTTGCTCTTCTTTTATGTATTTGGCCCTAACCATTTTTTGTAAAATGCTATTAACAACTTTACTTGCATAAGGAGTTAGCTTTTTATCTTTAAAGCTTTGGGCATGCTTTTTAGGACTGGGTAGAAGCATGGCCAAGAACGCCCCTTCTCTGGCGGTTAGGTTCTTTGAACTCTTCTTAAAATAATGTCTTGAAGCATTCTCAATTCCGTAGATTCCCTCACCGTACTCAATGATATTAAGATAGATTTCAAGAATTTTTTCTTTAGTCACTGACCTTTCCATGTACATGGTAAAGCTAAGCTCTTTCGCTTTTCTTATAAAACTTCTTTCATTAGATAAAAAAAGATTTTTGACTAGTTGCTGAGAGATTGTTGAAGCGCCTCTAAGTTTTTTCCCGTCCACAGTATCTTCTACGGCCTCTTTAACTTGCCCCAAATCGTAACCACTATGATTATAAAAGTCCCAATCCTCACTTACGACAATGGCGTGAGCTGCCACGTAGCTAATTTCTTTAAGAGTCTTCCATCCCTTGGGTTTCTTCGAAACAATTTTATAAGTCGCCATCTTATTTTCTATTTTAGTTTGCACATAAGATTTTTGAAGGCTTTCGATTTCACTTCTTGGGATAACAAGAAAGTAAAAAAGCACAGGGATTAAGATAATGACATCTAGGATGAGCGAGGCAATGAGTAGATTCTTTTTTGTTTTAGTCATGGGAATATTATAAACAAAAAAAAGGCAGGATGCATGTCCGTGCTTCCTGCCTTAATGCTATGTATTATCTAAAAATTTATTTATTCTTCAGTTGTCACTTTCGCGCAATTATAACGTTCAATAAGCTCTTGCAATAAAACAGCTTTAGCTTTTGTTCTATTCACATCGAGCATCACGGTACCTAAATAGCGCTTATGTCCGCCACGTTTAACCAAGTATTTTTCTCTATGTTCTTTAGAAACATGGTCTCCTTTAATCATTTTTTTAGCAAACATGGCCGATTTATAGTGATGCTGAATTCTCTCAAAATCACTTCTTCTTAGGTGAATTCCTGACATAAGAGACTCAGATGTATCGCTATGGAATAAGTCTTTGTTGGTAGCTAAAAAGTCATATCCATTTTGAGAAAGGGCATTTCCAAGCTTCCAGGCCCTTCTAAATGGTTCAGCATCTTGGCAAGCATAAATAAGTCTTAACTCAGAAAGATCGCTGGCATTTGGAACGATAGTTTGACCATCGACTTTATCCAGATGGTTTCTTGCGAAGGTATCGAATTTTTCTTCAAATCTTTTATTCTGATCAAAAGAGCTTTCAGTGGTGTAGCGAAGAAATTTCTCTCCCCATTCACCGTATACTTGCTCAGCAATTTCATTATAGTCTGAAAGAATAGAGACGATATTCTCTTCTCCGTCATCCGTCGCTGAATATTGACGGTCTTTGGTAATTCTGGCCAATCTTAACTCAACAGTCTTAAGTTTCTTTAAAGTTTCACCATGTGACTTCACAAGCTCTGCCACTTTCTTTTCAAGAGATTTAATATATTCAGGTATCTTTAACCCTTCAATCTCAGTTTCTTCGTTAAACTTTTTAGATAATGCCAATTTACTAGCTTCAATGTCTTTAGCAATTCGGCCAAAGTGAAACAAAAGATTGGCCCTATAAGTATCGTTAAACTTTTTATTATCGATTGTGATGAGTTCACTATAAGCTTCTGGATTTTCTAGGTAATCAAGCTTTGAAAGCTCAAGTCCTAGCATTGCGTCCATAGGAGGAATCTTACTTAGTCCGCGTTCAGTATATTCTTTTAAACTAGTCACAAGAGCATCTCTCATAAGAGTAAGTTCTTGAACTACCTGAAGCTTAATTGTTGTGGCCGGAATTCCATCGGTATCAACAATTGGGTTTTCTACCGACTTATTAGCTGCAGCAATAAGTTTTCCAAGCTTTGTTAAAGTGCCCAAACCTTCACCAACCGAGGCCGCCTCTTGCTTAGCAATTCCTTCTAGTATGCTGGCTTTTTCTTTGTAGATTCCTTTAATTCTGGCATCGAGTTCTTTAACAAGTTTCTTAACTTCTTCAAAATCTGCTGCATGATGCTCAGATGGAACGTCCATAAAGCCAGAGGATTCAATGTCTCTTCTAATATCGTAAAATGCACAGTTTAATTTAATAAAGGTTTGCCTCTCTGTGTTTTTGCTAAAATCAAAAAGAGGTGTAAATAGGTTGTCAAGAATCCTTAAGATTGAAGAAAGGGCCAGTCCACCGGCAGAAATGATTAGCCCATTAGAGTTAGGAACTAAAAGACCCATCTGCGAAAAACTTGTCACAACGTCTGCTGTGTTTTCAAGGAAGCTTTGATCCTTAAACTTACATTGTCCCGTTGTCAGAATACTGTTGATACTATTAACAACTGAACTAATCTGCTGACCATTAACTTCAGTTGGAATTGCACTTGTTTGATTTGTAGAACCTGCCGCCGCTTGGGCCGCATCTATTTCAGTTTGAATGGCGGTAGCACCATTTAAAAGCTCATCAAGTCTGGCAGGATCAGCATTTGTACAATTATCTTTAAAAAGATTCTTTATATTTTTAATTTTCCCAAGAATATCAGCATAGTTCTTGCTCTCCATTGGACAGGAGGCCGGTCTTACATGAGTGGGCTTATGCCGCTCTAGAAGATAATCAATTCTTTTTGACTTTTGGTCACTAAGCTCTGAAATTAAGCTCTCCGAGGCCATGGCCTGGGTGGAATATAGTCCTATACTTAGTAGAATACTTACAAAAAAACGCATACTTAGCACCTTGGGGTTGAGATTGCTTTGCCGAATCCTACCCCAAAACTTACTAATTTATAATGCAGTGTGTAATTTTTTTAAGGACTTAATCCTGTTGCTTAACAAATAACTTGGCCAAACCAAGGCTACCTTTTTCACAGGCCGAATACATAGGTGCTAACTTTTTAGACTGATCCGGATAATCATCTTTTTGATTTTTAATATAATCGATCATCAAACCCACCGGATCACAAGACTTACGAAGGGCCAAGAAGCCGATGTAGTCGCGCATTGAGAGATCAGTTTTTTTTATATGAGTTTCCATAAAAGTTTTAACGGTCTTCGTAGTTTTATGACCAGTTAAAACTGTACGTTCAGAAAATGTTAATTCTCTTGATCTAACTGTTAATGATAAGAAAAAGAGACCTAATATAACGAGAGCTAATTTCATTTCTATCTCCTCCTAAAGCAAATAAAAACTTACTCTATTATTTTTTTCTTTTATACGCGCTTTGGCAAGGTCTTATTTTAGATTTGCTCTAGGAGATATTTATGAATTTCGCCAATGGAATCGAAGACAAGTGATTTACTTCCATCCATATCGTAATTGCCTTTGATAAGTAAGGCCGTCAGTCCTGGTATCAAAATTTGGTCAGTCTTCTTATCACCGATCATAAAACTATTTTCTAAATCGATAGCATAGTTTTCAAGAATTTTTAAGGCCATTCCTGAGCCTGGTTTTCTTGTAAAACTTAACCTTTTGTACTTACCTATCCCCTTATTAAAATGAAAAGGGGAATATTCCCAGGCTTCAATAGAAAGTCCTTTTTTAACTAAGTCCTGAATCATTTGAGTATGTAACTTTAAAACATCAGATTCTTCATATTTTCCCTGCCCAACTCCAGATTGGTTAGTTAAAACAAAGACAGGCCAGTTCTTATCATTGAACATTTTAATAATCGGAAAAATTTCTTCATTATAAATAATATCTTCGTATTAGCAGAGATATCCTTTATCTACATTGATAACTCCATCACGATCTAAAAATAGGGCCGGTTTTTTTTCTTGGTAGTTCAACTCACGACGTGAATAAGCCATGGGAAGGCCAATCCAGTTCTCACCTTTATAGCTGATACCATTTGCATCTAAATGTTTTAAAAACTCTTTTGATTCAAAAAAGTATAGTGGAAGTCTATTCAAACCATCAATAACTTCATTCTCTGGAGATACTTCTTCATTAATGATTCTAAAATCGCTATCTATTTCGACCAGAGGTCTAGCCTCATTATTGGAGTTCCATCTAAGGGCCTGGGCCAAACCAAAGGGAGCTGCTTGAGATAAAAAGTACTTAAGATCTAAATTAAATTCAAATTTCTCATTACCGATTAAATCAAAGAGTAAACAAGGTCCAGTGTAAGTTTTTAGAAAATCTATTAACCCAGCATGATTAACGAAGATATGAGGTTCATTGACCCCGAAGGTTTCTAATTTTGTAGCGAGGGAGGTTGGAGCGCTACCATATGAAGAAATTATGCATACCTTTAAATTTTGAAATTCCATAAGCAGCTCAATTTTAACATGAGTTTTCTTGTTTTAGGGAGCAATTTACTTTCAACCCCGAAACTGTAAACTTATTCATGGGCTTTAAGCGCACCTGAAAAATACAATCCTTCATCTGCATCTCAAAAGAGCTTAATCCAGATTTAGGCCCCCTTAGCTCAGCATCAACCAAAGCATCTCGATATGAGGTTCTTTTTTTGTAACTACTATAACTAAAATTATAGTTACCTGAATAAAAACAAGATAATTGATTAACTTCCTCAAGTCCAAAGCCAAGTAATGGCATCATAGAGTCGAGAAATAAGTTTTTATTTTCTGTGAGAAGCTCTCTCCACGTTTGATAAAAGAGTAAGATCATTTCATGATAATGATCCTTTAATACTTTATTCATTTCTGGATCAAGCTGCCCCGGAAGTTCTGGTAAACCTGCCTCTAGCCAGGCATTTCCAAACTGAGGCTCAGGGTTTAACCCGGCCATGCTGTGAAGCTTACGAGAGAGCTCAATATAATACTTGTCTAGCCTATGATTTAATTGCTCTTGGCTTTTTTTCGCGTTTGGAAAACTATGACCAAAATATTTAGAAAAAAAACTTCTAACCCCTGCACTCTTAGTGTTCACAAAAGATTTTTCTTTGCATAACTTTAAACTGATGGGGATAAGCTCACTAGTTGTTCTAACAAGGAGGTCCGCTTCACCTAATCTTTGGTCGTGACTACCTCCGGCCAACTTTCCAACAACTAATACACCTGTCATCTTATGATTAATTTTAGACCTCAAAAAGCCTGCCGTATCTTTTGCCAAGACTGGTAACTGCGTCAAAAGTTCCTCTGAATGTTCTCTTAACCAGTTTTCATAACCACGCAAACGTTCATGAAAGTCCTCTGGAATAGCACTAAGAAATTGCCCCTCTAATTTGTTTAGAGATGCTAATTCCCTACCTACAAGGAATTCAAAGAGATTACCCTTTAACTCATTTATAAGGGCTTCATTTTGAATCAATGTGTCATATACATTTAGTTCTTTCATTACTTTGCAAATTAACTCGAGTATTCTAGACTAGTTCACGAAGTCTACCACCGCTTTTATGTTGATGAAACATAGGAGTTTGATTCTAGGTCTTATTGGCCTGAAAGGGAGTGATGAAAGGTTTTCCCTCTGTACTAGAGAATATCAATGACCTTAATCTCATGCAGATACAGGCGCTCCTTTCCCTCACAACAGAATATAAGAAAAAAGACATTGACCTGGTAGAAAGCTTTTACGAAGGCTTTAAAACCCCCGTCGTTGCCACCAGTTTCTTAGAAAATTCCACTAGAACAAAACATAGCTTTGCCATAGCCATTCAAAAGCTTGGGGGCATGTATATTGATTTTAATGCAGAAACCTCATCACTTAAAAAAGGTGAAACCTTAGAAGAGACTCTCCTGACTTTAAAACACCAAGGAGTAGATTGCTGCATAATTAGAACTTCAGTTAGTAATGAACTAGCTCAATTTAAAGGTAACCATCCCCTAAAAATCATTAATGGAGGAGATGGAACCAATCAACATCCAACTCAGGCCCTACTTGATCTTTTTACCATGGTTGAAAACCATGGTGATCTTAAAGGTAAGACCATGGCCATCATTGGAGACTGCGTTCACTCTAGAGTGACTCACTCCTTAGTTGAGCTTCTACCTCAGTTTGGGATGAACTTAATTTTATGTGGACCAGAAGGTTATATTCCGGAATCGATTGATTCTAAGAATGTGAGTCTATGTGACAATAGAGATGAGGCCATATCAAAGTCTGATTTTCTCTATCTCCTAAGAATACAAAAAGAACGTCACACCGGAAAAGAAGATCAGCATTTTGCTACTTACCATGAAAAATATGGCTGTAGTTTAGATGTTCTCGGAAAACTTAATAAAGAAATAAGTGTTTATCATCCTGGTCCGGCAAATATCGGCGTGGAGATTAGTGCGGACTTGATAAAGTCCCCCCTTTACCAGGGCTATAAGCAAGTAGAAAACAGTACTTATATGAGGATGGCCATTATTGCGGCGATCCTTAGTAATAGAAATATTAGCTGCCAGTTGGAGCTAAATGGCGATGATGCAAGAATTAAAAAAGGCCCCACGGGCCTATAAATTGATCTTCTTTTTAAATTGCGGTGTCGTCGTCCCGTTTTTATTTTCCCATTTTCAATTTTTTAATATTTCAGGAGCCAAACAGTGACCCCAAGCGAATTTAGAAAACATTTAAGACAATCAAAAGTTTATCTTCACTTTGAAGATGGAAGAACTTTTAGTGGTTATGTGAATAGAAAGTCCGACGATCCAGAGGTTAAGAATGGAATCTGGGGTGAAGCAGCTTTTACAACCGGAATGACTGGTTATCAAGAAACAATGACCGATCCCAGTTTTCTTGGTCAGCATATTATTTTCTCCACCGCCCATGTGGGTAACTACGAAGCAGATGAAAGAGTGGCTCAAAGTAATTCTAGTCATGCCACGGCATTAATCGCTAGAAACTTTTCTCCAAATAAGTTTTTGAATACTACAAATAAACCACTTATAAGCGGAATGGACACGAGATCACTGGTTAAATATTTAGTAAACTCAAATGCATCTCATAAATCAGTCATAAGTTTTGATAAGGAAGCTCCAAGTAAAGCAAGCTTTGATAATGCAAAACTCATCTGTAACGATCTAGAGTTAGTAAGCCAAAAAGAACCAAAACTAGAGGTACCTGGAGACAATCCTATCGTTATGATTAACTATGGTGTGAAAGACGCCATTGTTAAAAACTTAAAGGCCATGAAACTCCCCCTAGTTACCCTTCCTTATAATACCACGGCAGAGCAAGTCGCCTCTTATAACCCAAGACTTATCTTTTTAAGTAATGGACCAGGGGATCCGAGGGATTATCACAAGCAAATAGATGAAGTTAAAAAAATGCTTAAGCTCGATACTCCGCTGAGAGGAATTTGCTTAGGACACCAACTTTTAACTCTCGCCTTAGGAGCCGATGTTATTAAACTTCCTTTTGGTCAGAGAGGGGTAAATCATCCGGTCCTCGATAGGATTTCAGGAGAAATATTGATCACCAGTCAAAACCATGGTTATGCCACTGATGAAGAAAGCTTGCTTAAGATTGCTAACAAGAATGCAATAGAGCGCGAAGTCTTTATTCATCATAAGTCCCTTTTCGATAAATCAGTTGAGGGTATCGGCACCACTGATAACTTTTTAAGATCAGTTCAGTTTCACCCGGAGTCACATCCCGGTCCAAGTGATGCCACCATCTTTTTTAAGGAAATCGAAGAGTTTTTAAATGGTAAAACCGAAATAGTGAATACCGACTCTCTTCATCCACTTATCGATGTAAGTAAAAAGATAGAAAAAGATATTCCCTATAAGAGAATCCTACTCGTTGGCTCAGGACCAATAAAGATTGGGCAGGCCAGCGAATTTGATTATTCTGGTACTCAGGCTTGTAAGTCGATGAAGGCTTTAGGGGTGGAAGTTGTTTTACTTAACTCTAATCCGGCGACCATCATGACTGACCCGGAGATGGCCTATAAGACTTATATTGAACCCATTACGAAAGAGACGATTAAAAAGATTATTGAGATTGAGAATGTAGATGCTGTACTTTCGACAATGGGCGGTCAAACGGCCCTTAATATGTGTGTCGAATTAGAAGAAGAAAAATACCTAAGTGAAAATGGTGTTGCTCTCCTTGGTGCAAAGGTAGACACCATAGAGAAAACGGAAGACCGAGAGCTTTTTGCTGAAGAACTAAAGACTCTAGGATACGACACAGGAAAAAGGTTCAGAGCTAAATGCCAAGAAGATGCTTTAATGATGGCCACCTCAAAAGTGGGATTCCCTCTTATTATAAGAAGAGACTTTGCCCTCGGTGGTAAAGGTGCCGCTCTAGTTCATAATCAAGATGAACTTAAAGATGTTTTTACAAGTGATGTTAAGTTCCCCATCACCATGGAGAAGTCACTTCTAGGTTGGAAAGAAGTTGAACTAGAAGTGATGGTCGACTGTGAAAAAAATGGGGTCATCATTTGTTCTATTGAAAATATCGATCCTTGTGGGATTCATACGGGAGACTCTATAACTGTCGCTCCTGCTCAAACCATCAGTGATCGCTGTTATCAACAACTAAGAACTATGTCTTTAACCATCGCTAAGCATATGGGCGTCGTTGCGGGTGGGGCCAATGTTCAATTTGCCATAAATCCCAATGATGAGGATGATATCGTGGTTATCGAGATGAACCCGAGGGTCAGCCGTTCATCTGCTCTGGCCTCTAAAGCGACGGGGTATCCCATCGCTAAAATATCAGCGCAGCTTGCACTAGGATTTACCTTAAAAGAAATCCTCAACGATATTACCAAAGCTTCGCCGGTGGCCTTTGAACCTACTCTTGATTATGTAGCTATAAAGATACCCATTTTTCCTTTTAATAAATTTCCTACTTCATCAAGAAAGCTTGGACCTCAAATGAGATCAGTTGGTGAAGTCCTTGCTCTAGGTGGAAATTTTAACGAAGCCTTTTTAAAGGCCTTAAGAAGCTTAGAGTTAGGTTTAGAGATTCCAGAATTATCGCAGCTTAAAACTACTCCCTATGATGTGACTTTAAGTTATCTAAGAGAACGTTTAGGTGATCAACAAGAACTTAGCCTTTTGACTTGCATAGAGGCCTTAAGACAAGGGATGAGTAGAGACGATATTTATGAATTGACCAAAATCTCTCCTTGGTTCTTAGATCAGGTTTCAGAAATTGTTGAAGTTGAGCAAGATTTAAAGAAAAGTCCTGAAATTCTAAATGAGAACCTCATTTTTTATAAGTCTCTAGGCTTTTCTGATAAACACTTAGCCTTTCTTACTAACAAGGCTCAAAAAGATATCTTAAGTTATAGGCACGATATGAATATCTTCCCTGTATTTAAGGCCGTTGATACTTGTTCAGGGGAGTTCAATGCAGAAACCCCCTACTTCTATTCAACTTATGCAGTAGAAAACGAAGCTCAATCCCTTGGAAAGAATGGAAGAGCCATTGCGATTATGGGCTCTGGTCCAAATAGGATTGGTCAAGGAATTGAATTTGATTACTCTTGTGTGAAGTCTTGTAAGCACTTGGCGACAAAGGGCATTAAATCAATCATGATAAACTCAAATCCGGAAACTGTTTCCACGGATTATGACAGTTCCGATCGCCTCTATTTATCTGCCCTCTATTCAGAAGATCTTTTTGATATTGCTAAGAACGAACAAGTGGAAGGCATGATCACTAGTTTTAGCGGGCAAACCGGGATTAAGATTAGAAACCATGTGGAAAAAAACTTTAGAAAAGAGTTCTTAGATATTAATTTTCTGGGAGCTAGTTTAGAAATTCTAGACTTAACTGAAGATAGAAAACTTTTTAGCGAAGTCACAAAAAAGTGTGGGTTGGCACAGACCGCTTCAAAAGAAGTAAAAGGCTTTAAGCAACTTAGAAACGCTATGATAGAGATCGGACTTCCGGTAATCATAAGACCTAGTTATGTGATCGGGGGAGAATCTATGTATATCTTCCATAGCTTTGATGACATTGAAGAGCTTCCAGCGTCCCTAAAAGAGCAACTAAAAAGTTCTTCTACTATCTTTCAAGTTGAAACATATTTAGAAGAAGCTCTTGAGTACGATGTGGACTTAATTAGAGATAAGCACGGAAACTCAGTCTTCACAGTATGTGAGCATATTGAGCATGCCGGTGTACACTCTGGGGATAGTGGAATGATCTCTCCTCCTGTAGTTTTAACGGATAAGTTATATAAAAAGATGAAAGAAATTTCAGAAAACCTTGCCAATCATCTTGAGATACTTGGACCAATTAATATTCAGTATGCAGTTAAGGATGGACAGATATATTGTATTGAAGCTAATCCCAGAGGCTCAAGAACAATCCCTTTTCTTTCCAAGGCCTACGCTAAAAATCTGGCTGGAATCGCAACAGATGCCATGCTTGGAGAAACGATTGAAAATTGGGACCGTGAAGTAGCACCATTTTTCTGTGTAAAACAATCCACCTTTCCTTTTGATAGGTTCCTTGATGACAATATCATCCTAGGTCCTAAGATGCGATCTACTGGTGAGACTCTTGGTATCGATTACGATAAAGAAATGGCCATATTAAAAAGTTATTTAGGAAATTATCCAAAGCTTAATAGAGTTGGAAAAATACTAATCTCCCTCGCCGATAATAGAAAAGACTTTATCCTCCCCTATCTTAAACAGCTCCATCAAAATGGATTCACATTCTTAGCGACAGCCGGAACCTGTAGCTATATTAGAAAACAAGGTCTCCCCTGTACTAAAGTGGCTAAGATTCAAGAGGACGAAGGATTAAACTTATTAGATGCCCTTAAAGATGAAGATATGGTTATGGTGTTTAACACTCCTGATAATATGGGTGCCTCTAAAAGTGATGGGGAAATTATTAGAAATACCGCCATAAGTTATGGGGTTCCGACATTTACGAGGGAAGAAAATATAAAGGCCGTGACTTCTGCCTTATTAGGCTCTTTTGCCCAAGACCTTATTCCCGTAAGTGTCCAGGAGATCCAGTCTTGAGTAGATTAGAAAATATTTTTGTGGCCCTAGATAATATGGAAGAGCGAGAGAGAGATCGTTTCATGAACGATCTTGGTTCAGCTCCCGTTAATATCAAGTTAGGTCTTGAGTTCTTTAGTCAGCTAGGTCCGAAGGGATTAGTTGAGTTTCAAAAAAAGTATAAGAAGAATATCTTTTTTGATTATAAGTTACATGACATTCCTAATACTGTAGCAAAAGCAATAAAGTCTCTAGAAGGGCTTCCCATAAAGTACTTAACCATACACCTAACTGGTGGAAGGCAGATGCTACGAGCTGCGATGGAAGCAAAAAAGCAATACCTCCCTGATACTAAGATTCTAGGAGTGAGCTTTCTTACTTCCTTAGGGGCAGAGGACTTCAATGAACTCTGGGATTTAGAGGGATCAAATGAGGACTTTGGAAGATTATTTAAAATGGGCCTAGAGGAAAAAATAGACGGATTTATCCTCTCCCCTCATGAACTACCAGTGATCAAATCACTTGAAGAGAACTTAGGCCTAAGTGCTTTAAAAGTAACTCCAGGTATAAGGTTCGCCGATCAAGCAGCTGGTGATCAAAAAAGAGTTATGGACCCAAGCGCTGCCTTTGAGGCCGGTGCTGATTTTCTTGTTATGGGACGGGCCTTAACGAACGCCAATGACTTAGCCTCCAGGCTTGAGGAAATTTAATGACTACAGAAGAAAAAGAAAAGGCCCTTGAGAGTTTAGGACCTGGATGGGAGTTAAGTTTTAATAACACCAGGCTAAAAAGATCTTTTAGTTTTCCAGATTTTAAAGAGGCTTTGGAATTAGTCAATCTTATCAGCTTTTACTCAGAAGAAGTTAATCATCACCCAGAGATTCATTTTGGCTATGGCCATATGGAATTAGAGATTTGGACTCATACGATTAATGATCTTTCTGTGCAAGACTTTTCCTTTGCCGAAAAAGTCGATCAGCTCTCAACAACAACATGAGTATCACTTAACTGATCGTGAAATAATTCTTTATCATGACCAATTAAACCAAGAGAATTGACTCCAAAAAAGAGAGTCATAAAGAACCAATACCAGTATCTATTATTGGCCTCAAAGAAATTTAATTTTTTTCCATTCTTTTGAACTTTTATCCCTAAGATAGACATGCCAAAGGTTCCCATCTGACCAGAGCTTTCGCACAAGGTAAAATATAGCCAATGAAAGGCCATAAAAGAGGAAATAGCAACCCCAACCATCAACGCTGATATAAAGTCATCATGAAATCGAGTAAAGGAAAGTGCAAAAAAACTAAAAACCGTCATCGAAGCGGAAAACAAGAAAGAAGGGATAATAATAATGGCCTGATCAATAAGGCAGGCCATAACCCTCAAACCAAAACTAGATTTATCATAGGGTCTTAGCTGCACAATCTCAGCGTTTTCTTTTTGTTCTATTAAAACATCGTTAGAATGATGCTTCTCTCCAGGACTCTGGACCAGGGCCTTCTCCATAACTTTTCTCCAAACGTGCAGCTAAAATGAAGGCTTATTATCAATTGGTTTCAAAAATGGGTAAAACTGCAACAAGATTCAACGACTTAGAAGAGAGTATTAAAAATTCTCCCTTCAAATTCTGCCAACTTTGGCCAGTATTTATGGTCCAGGATAAAGGAATCTCAGAAGTTAAAGTTTTAACTATAATAATATTAATACCATTAGATATAATCACTTAATGAATAAAAAACATTGGGGTTTAATTTCTTTTCTTTTTTTGAGCGGAGTTGCTCTGCTTATCTATTCTGTTAAGAAGAATGAAGGAGCTGACCGCAATAAGAATTCTGACTCTGAGGCTACCTCAAAGATAGATTATGATCATTTTGATTTTAAACCATCTAAGAAATTTATTGATTCAAATTCAAAAAGGTTGGCGGTTAAAGATACTTCACATAAGAAAAAGTTTAAAAATATTGAAAATTATATTGAATGGTTTGAGCAAGATTCTCCCTACCAAGAAATAAAAAACCTCAAAAAGCATGTGCCTGAAATTTACCAATGCGAAAATAAGGTAGAAGAGTTAAGAGAAGAGATCAATTTTTATCAACATGAAGATGAAGACAGACCTGCCACCAGGGATGAGCTACTCCTAAAAGTAAAAAAGTATAAAGAAAAATACGGTAATTGCACGATAGGAGCAAAAGGCGTTCTCTCTGCTATAAACACCTTTTTCTACGATAATGAGAATGAAAAGGCTCTTTACCTTATCTTTAAGAAATACAAAGTTGGTGAGTACTTTGAGTTTTATGAGGAACTTGATCGCGGGGATTATCAAAGCCGACTTTTTATCTTGAGGGATGTTTTTGAAAGCCTTCCAGAGTTAACCTCTGAGCAATTGAAAAAAGAAAAATTTGTAAAAGAGATATTCTCAGAAGCTGGACTACCTTCCTTTTTTGTGAACCTAAGCAGATTAAGTTATCTGGTCGATTCATTTACCTACCTTGTAGAGTACGGGATTATTGATAAGAGATTTGAATCGGAGTTAGAGTTTTTCACAAACCGTGTAAATGAACTAAGGGCCCTTAATATTAATGCTACTAACTATAAAGATTTAGTCAGCAGGATCAAAGAAACCAGAGAATTAGATAGTGAATTAAAAAAATTAATACAAAGAATGAAAAGAGATACCTACCCTTCAAACTAATAAAAATATCATTGAAATTTAGAGTTATTAAAGTGGGTCCAACTATCTTCCTAATAGAGAGAACCCACTATTTGTCTCTCGGTGCTTTAATTGATTTCTTAAATAAATCATAACATGCTAAGGCATTTTAAAGTGTGAACTTTTAAACTTTTTTGAAAAACTAAAAGGACAAAATAGCTCAACTTTCTCTATGAGAAAGTGACATCTGAGCTCTTAAGGTGCAGATCCCTTTGTGGGAAAGGTATTTGAATTTTATTGGCCCTAAACTCATTATCTATAGCGAACCGGATATTGCTTTTGATCACATCATTTTCCCAAAGCTCTCTCACCCAAACTCTAACTTCAAAGTCCAAGGATGAGTTCCCAAAGTCATTAAAATTTACTGTAGGGGCAGGATGGTCTAATACTCGTGGGTTTTCTTTTGCTACTTTCAAGAGTGCTTCTTTAACTAAGTTAGTATCACTGCCGTAAGCAACTCCAACTGGTATATGCAGCCTCATCTTCTCTCCAGAGAAAGATTCGTTAATAACTTGCTCTGAAATAAACTGAGAGTTTGGAACAATAATAGCAATATCGTCTCTAGTATGAATTAAGGTTGAACGAGCTCCAATCTCGATTACTCTACCAGAAACACCTTTGACTACAACGAGGTCACCGACCTTTATTGGGCGCTCTAATAAAATGATCAGCCCTGAAATAAAGTTTTGAGTAATATTTTGAAGACCAAAACCAATACCAACCATCAGCACGGCCCCAAGAGCCGCCAAGCTCGAAAGACTTATTCCAACAGTATCGAGGGTCATTAAAGCCCCGACAGTGACAACAAGGTATCTGGTAAAACGCTCGATACTTCCTTTTACACCAGCGTCTAATTCTTTATCTGCAAGAAGATTTCGAATAAATCTTTCTGCCATTTTTGAAAGAATGACTGAAAGATAAAAAACAATACAGGCCAGAATTAATGACATCACAGAAAATTTATTTCCGCTGATCTCAAACAGAGGCGTTCTTATTAAATTCCAAATTTTACCTGATATTTCCCACATAGGTTAATTCTAAAGGTCCTTAGGTCGACTGGCAACAAGCCTAAGAACTTGTGGATCCTCTGGAATCGACTCTTCTCGCCCATCATGAGGAATCATCCTAAGACCATCTTCCACTTTAAAATATTCAATTTTAAAACCTGCATTTATAAATTGTTCTTCGACAATAATACTTGGGAGAACTAGTCGGCTTACCCTATCTCCTTTATAAAGCTGAAAATTAGAAGGTTCATATTTTAAGTTTAGCTCAAAGGCCATTTGTGAGTGAGAGATCATAGTTTCTAAAAGAAAAAGCCCCCCCGGTTTCAAGGCCCTATGAATATTCATTAGAGCTTTTTGATAAGATTCTAATGAACCAAGACAATGTAAAAGATGAGTATCCATAACTAGGGCGTAAGTATTAATAATATTAAGATCCAGTATATCTAGTTCTTTAAACTGCCCTTCGCTATTTAACTTTTGGCAATATTCAATGGATGAGACGCAATGGTCGATGCAATCAACTGGGCCAAGTAAGGCTAAATAGTCTGGAAGAAAAGGGAGTTTCCCACATCCAATTTCAAGGAAAGGACCAGCTGGATTTTCAAATAACATCTTCTCAAAAACTGGAAGTCTTGAAAAAGAGTCGAAACCAAACTTACTAGATTCGTTCATAAAAACAATCACTTAAGATTTATACTGTCTAAGCTTTAGACACTCTATTGTGTCATTAGACATATAGTTATTACAAGCGGAGCTTATTCAAGTTACGCATCGCATCAAAATTATTTAGACTCAGATAAATATAATTTTTAATCCCAGAACCAGACCCAACTCTAAATCTTCAAAGGAGAAGAACTAATGAGTATCAAAGCAAAACTACCCTCGCTTTTAGCTGTTGTAGCGATCATGTCCACGAACCCCAGTGCCATGGCAAACGACGGTTACCGTTCAACTGTGAACGGAATTAACTTAGGTGTTGTTTATCAACCACCTGCAGACATTACAGATGATGTTTGTGAGAAATTTGAATATGATCAGCAAAGAAACAAAGAAGACCTACAGGCTTATAAGGCTTGTCAAAAAGGTGTTTCAGCCGCCAAGTACATGGCCGAAAGATTTGCTCAAGGTGAAGGATCTTACTTAGGCTGTATGGATGCTCTTCAACAAGGTCTTTATAAAGGTTACCTCATGGGTAAAAACCCTACGCCTCAAATGCTTACTGAAGCAAAGAGACGTTACCAAGGTGCCACAATGGACTCGGCTAAAGAACAAGCAAGAGCTCAAGCAACAAGAGAAGGTAAATCAGTTGCTGATGGAAAAATCATTAATCGTTTTCGTTCGGTTGTTGGAACAGGAAAACTTCCACAGCAAAGAACAAACGCCGACATGCCATCACATAGTTTCCGTGGATACGATAATGGTTACTATGTAGATAATATCGGTGGATCATTCGAGCCTGTTTATAAGCTTGGATGGGTAAAAAGAGGTGTATATGGAACTGAGCTAATTGAGGCTCGTGTTGTTCATAGACATCACGCCAATACTTACTCTCCGTCAAAGCTTTGTAGCGCTACTGATGTTCTTTTCCAAGAAGACCTAAGAAACGTTACTCTTTGGGACTACTTTAAGGCCCGCGGAGAATACCGATTTCAAAAGTATGGTTGGAAAGAAAAAGGTAGAACATTTAACTACTTTAAAAACTCTCTTTCAGGAACACATCACAAACTTGATTACTTAAATCTTGAAGGAAAAACTGAATACGGAATCGTTACAGCTGCAAAACCAGGAAAGCCAGGTGTACCACCAACGGCTGCCGTTCCAGCTAAGCCTGCTGTTTACGCAGAAGACGGTGTAACAATTATTACTCCAGCTCAGCCAGCAATTGCTGCTAAGCCAGGTATCGCTCCTGTTGCTGCAGTTCCAGCTGTATACGGACAAATTCCAGTAGCTGGTCGTGATAAGAAGTATTACCAAGGAATTCATGAGCAATCATTTAAGCAAGCATACCAAGAGTATTATGTTACTCAATATTTTGGTAAGGCCTTTGTTAAAGCTCATGGTCAATACCAAGGTATTGGTGAAACTATCGGTCAACTTATCGGTAGAGACGCTGCTAAAGAATATGCTGACGAGCTAGCTTACAATGCTAAGTATAAGAACGATTCAATCGCCGCTTATAACTTAACTTGGAAAACTAATTTTGTATCTCAGTGGGATAAAATCTGGAATAAGTTTGCTAACCACTCAATGGTTGAGATCAACTCTATTGAACTAGTTGGAAACAAGTCAGATGATATCTTCAAAAAAGGTGAAAAACTTGCCGCCAATGTTAACTTAACGAACCTTGGTCTTAAGTCAGAAACGATTCGTTATACTCTTACTGGTGACTTAGCCGGTAACGGAAGTACACACGCTGAAAAAGCTCCTACTTCAACAAGATTTAGAGTTGAGACTCCACTTCTTGGAACAGTTGGAAATCTTTCTCCAGGTGAAAAAGCTAGAGTAGGTATCTCAATCTCTGGTGCTGTTAAATTTGACTCTGCCCTTACAACGACTAAGTCGCAGACAATTAGAGTCTCAGCTGAATCAGAAATCGAAAGAGCTCGTGCATCAGTTAACTCAATCCAAGGTGCTGGTAATATCTTAGTAGATATCACCAACCCATCTAAGACTGATGTTATCACTAAGGTACGTGCCAATCTTGGAAACTTCGGAGTTGTTGAATCAGATGTTCTTCAACTAAACGGAAAAAACAAGACAAATGCTACAGTTCAGTTCTCAGGACTTGATCCACTAGCAGTTATCCACGCAGGCGGTGTTTCAGGAACAGTTGAAACTCTAATCGCTGGACAAGTTATCGATAGTGCAAGAATTTCAGCAGGAATCGGATCAAGAACTTCTGAGCTTGCTAAGTATTTCACTGCACTTCTTACTGGAGACTCAAGTAACTCTGGTGACGATACCGTAGACGGAAGAATCCAAGAGCTAATCAATATCTTTCAAGACATGACTCAAAGAGATATCGATAAAGAAGTTAACTGGAAAACTCCATCAGCTGTGAATGGCACAATCATTGGGCAGCTTGGAAACAGCTTCATGGCCGCAAAAGCTTCAGGAAGACTAAATGAAAAGGCCATTGCAACATTTGCTCAGGTTGGTTCACTTCTTGACACTCTTGACCCAGGAGTATTCTCAAGAAAGGCATACCGCGCAGCTCTTAACAAGTTCGCGCAAGGTGTAGAAGTAAAGAAGAAGAATAAATAAAAGCATTTTTTGGGAAGGCGAAAGCCTTCCCATGCTTTTATTCGACCATGCCCCTGCAAACTAGGGAATATTGAAAGTAACAAAAATAAAAAAACGGAATCAATGACAAAACTAACAACAATCCTATTCACTCTTTTGTTATCTTTTGCTGCCTCAGCAAATGATACTGTTCTAGAAGCAGTTACAGAACTGAGCAAAGACGCAAAAAGATTAGAGAAGCAAATTGCTGAGTATAGTCGCCCCCTTCGCATGGGTAGCCGCCGAGAAAAGCGAACCATCGTTATGGATTGGAAAAAAGAAGCCCGTGAAAAAGCCCGGACACTTAGAGGCGAAGTTTTTCGTCTTAAAAAAGATCTAGAAGTATCACTTTCTGATACAAACTCAAAATTAGATCCAAGCTTATTACAAGTACATCTTAAAAAAGTTAATAATGCTTTTGAAGTTCTCCTTATAGAACTAAAAGCTGACAAATATAAATTTAAAGCTATACGCCTCGCAGATAGAACACTTAAATCATATAGAAAATTAGAAGAAGCTCTAGCTGAGCACCAAATCACATTTGAAAAGGACAATACTTTGGACGGAATCGTTCACGTAAGGGAAAAAACTGTTCAATTCAAGTCGGCCAACCAGGTTTGTCATACCGTTTCAAGCCCAGGTGAAATCATCTTAAGAAAAGCACTTATGTATGATGGATCCACCGACAGTGATTTTGGTCCTTCTACTATGAAATATATTAACTATCTTGAGAAACTCAAGGGTAATGATCAGGTCCTAAACTATAGACATGCAGAGGTGATCTCAAACTTAGAATCTTACAATAATATTGAGACTGAGTCTTACTATCCTTGGATCTTTAATCTTAATAAGCCCGAAGAAGAAAAGATGCCCATGTTTCTTAAGATCAATAACCAGTACAAAAAATATCAGAACTACAGAACCAAGTACACTGTCCTTAGAGTTAAAGGTTTAACTCATTGGGGAGAGACTAAGAAAAGAGAACTTGCTCTAGCGAGACTTACCATGAAGCAGACTTACTCTAGACTTGGTACTTGCGCTGACTTTGCCAACTGGACTTATTTTCATGCCATCACCTCAAACTGGAATATTATCCCAGTTGTAAAACAAGCGGTATCAATGGCCTGGCTTCCTGAAGGAATGCAAACACCAGATAACTTAGCAGATTCACACATGACCCAAAAGATCTGTGAAGTTGAAAACTCAAAACTTATCTTCCCAAAGAAAATCGAAGTTAAATCTTTTGTAAACAGACTTAAAAAAGATAC
>JAIBDQ010000042.1 GCA_024686135.1 Halobacteriovorax sp.
AAACTTTGAAATATTCGCTTCTATACTTGAGTCTTTTAAATGAGTCTCCCAGTCAGGAAGCGAGAGGTTTTTCTCATCAAGGATCATTTTTCTTGAATTAGTAATTCCTCTTACACGAATATCTAAATTATGTTTTTTCTTTAATTCTGAAATTTCTAAGTTTAGCTGCTTTAGTAATGTTCCACCGACAACTCCAGGTCCGATAAGGCCAAGGCTAAAGGTTTGACTAGATAAATAAAAAGCTGAATGGGCGGCATTTAAAGCCTTTGTAGAATCAGCATCTTTTATCACAACAGAGATATTTCTTTCTGAAGATCCCTGAGCAATGGCCCTAATATTCACACCGGCTTTTCCAAGGGCCGAAAAAAGCTTAGCAGATACGCCAATGGTTCCAACCATCTGATCACCAACCGCCGCTAAGATACAGCATTCTTTCTCTATTTCAATTCGTTCAATTTTTCCTTGAGAAATCTCAGCATAGAATGCTTCTTCTGCACATTTTCGGGCCGCATCCACTTGATCTTCAGGAATGGCAAAGCAAATTGAATACTCACTAGAGGCCTGGGAAATTAAGACCACCGAAATATTGTTCTCATTCATGGCGCCGAACAACCTTGCAGCGATTCCAGGAACCCCTATCATCCCGGTTCCTTCCACATTTAAAAGAGCGATATTATTTATTGTTGTAAAACCTTTTATGCGTGAGCCACTTTCTTTGTCGGTGTCAATGACTCCGCCAATCCGGGTTCCTTTAGCATTTAAGTTAAAAGTATTCTTAATCCAAATTGGTATATTTTTTTCTAATGCCGGAAGCATCGTTTTTAAATGGACAACTTTTGCACCAAAGTATGCAAGTTCAGTCGCCTCTTGATAAGTTAAATGATCTATCACTCTTGCTTCAAGTACTTTACGTGGGTCTCCGCTCATAACGCCATCGACATCGGTCCAAATACTTACAGACTCGGCATTTAGTAAGTTTCCGAATATCGAAGCGCTAAAATCCGAGCCATTCCTGCCAAGAGTGGTGATGGCACCTTCTTTTGTTCTGGCTACAAAACCAGTAATTATATAAAAATCTGCTTTTGCTTTTCCTAAAAATTCACTTAAGTTTTTTCCGCTTACTTCATAATCAACAGTTTTTCCTAAATCATCATTTTTAACGACGAGAACTTCCCTGGCATCTATCCACTCACAGCTATGACCATTTTCTTTTAATTTCGTTGCCATCATCTGGGTGGTCCAAACTTCGCCCAGTCCCACTATATAATCATGATTATTTTCGCTACACTCTTTAACGATTGAAATACTTTTTAAAATATCTTTTAAATCACCATGGTCTTTATCAATCACTTCACTAAAAGAACTAATCGATTCTGCCTTTAAGAACTCTGTTGCTGTCGATTTAAAGTGCCCCAGCAGTTCATCAGACTTCAGTACCGCTGAAGGAGAATCACTCGCGGCGAGATTTGCGATTTCAACCAGCCTATCTGTTACTCCCCCCATGGCCGAGAGAACACAAGCGCTTAGGCCACCATGCTCTTTTAAGATAATCTCGTAGACAGTATTCAGACGCTCCGTATCAGCAAGTGAGCTTCCACCAAATTTATGGACTTTATAGTTGTTCATTTCAGATATTGTAATGATTTAGGAGCCCCTAGTCTATTGACTGAAGGTCCTTGGCCCTTATATCCTCGGGCAACAATTTAAAAAGAGAGCAAAAAGATGCGTTCACAAGAACATAATAAAGGGGAGCTTTCTGAGCTCAAAGTGAAAATCGAAAAGAAAGTGGTAGAGGATTATGCCAGAATGGCAGAAAACTCAGAGTATAACCTTGAGGAGCTCGTAGTTATCGCTCTTAAGCGTTTTCGCGCTAGTCACTGTGATTATCTTAAGGAACACCCCACAACTGATTAATCCAATAATTTCAGGCACTAAACAATTTTTAATAAGTCTCAATAAGTCCCCGTTTTTATGGGACTTCACCCTTGATAGTTCAATATTTTTAGGTAGTAACCGATAAGAATAGTAGAATATCCTTATTGGAGTTTACGTGAAAAGTATTATCTTAATTTTAGCTTTATCTCTTATGTCTTTCTCGATCACTGCTGGGATTGGAGAAAACAATGAACAATTCCTTCCAGATGAATTTACTATGAAGTCCTATATAAAGGCCCATGAAGTCGTACTTGAGAAGCGAATTAAAAAATATAATAAAGAAGGTCTTAATTGGCTTTTATCGAACATGAAAGAAACCGAGGCTAAAAACTTATTAAAAACTCAGAGCAAAAGAACCAGATCCAAAAGACTTATCCCCACAAAAAAACGTGATCAGTATTATGTCTTAGAAGTTGCTGATAATAGAATTAGCTTCTCTGCTGCAGATCTACTCCTAGATAGAATTTATATTAACGGAAAAGAGTTTTCTCTTAGTAAAAAAGAAACTCTCCCAAAATTTCAGGATCGTCTTTTAAGTTTTATCAAAAAAACAAAACTTAAACGAACAAGCTTTCTAGATTTCATTATCCCTAAGGCCCATGCCGCTAAGTATGATAAAAGCCGAGTCGAATCTCTTATTGTTCTTAATGCCACGGGAGTCATTAGCGTAACCTATGATGCTCCTTGGTTTTGGGAAGTAGGTCAGTATTCGGTAGATCTAGCTAGTGCATTTACTGAGCAACTCGACTTGGCCTACGATGAATGTGATAAGAAAACCCATGAATTAAAAAAATACAACTCTCGAAGAATTGGAAAAAACTTTCAAAAGATTTTGAACTCTATGAAGTCAGAAGGGAAAGTTGATAATGCCAAAGTGATCTCTTCAATTATGAAGAAGTTTTCTGGTAAAAATAAAGTTGATAAAGAAAGCTCATCAAATAGCGGGAAATATGAACCAATCCATGGAAGATGTGCTCAGATTGATAAAAACAACCCAGGTATGATTCAACAAATGTTTCCTATCGTTTCTCATGCACCAGTACAGACGGGGGCAAGTTTTACAACTTGGGTAAACGCCACATCTGGCAACGGGGGAAAGGCAAATGCGAGAGACGGTGTTTGCGATGCTCTTCAAAAAACTGTTTCTTGCCTATCAAATCTTGAAGTCATTCAAGCCAATAATGCTAAAAGACAAAAGAATGAAGCTGTTAGAATAACAAAGGATGTAAACTTAGATAAGGGAACCGTCTTTGATGAAGTCAACGGCTCCCGCTATAGGGGTAAATAGCTTATTTACCCGCGCACTCTCTATTGACGGCCATGACTTCTTCACGGTCGTCACACTTAAAGCGGCCTAGTTGATTGCATACATAACGTGTACAGTCTCCGTCCATCAATCCTCTACATGATTGAATGATTTCGATAAGCTCTCCTCGGTCATTATATTCCATGCTACTTAGAAGGCTTGTTGATACTTGAAGACAGCCATTTCCGTAAACTCCTGAGCAGGCCTTAGCCAGTTCTTCAACTTCTTCAATATCATTTCTATGAATTGAACTTAAGTATCTTTTAGTTGATGCGAGACAATCTCCCGAGAGATTCCCTCGACAGGCGAGCGACATTTGAGAAATTTCCGATCTAGAGTCACAACCAAATGATCCAAGCATTTCACAACCAACTTTCAAGCATTGCCCTTTTCTAGGGTAACAATGGTCCGGGTTAGGATGCTTTTCAGCTGAACTTATTAATAAATAATCTGCCACAAGATCTTTCACTTCAGCTTGATTAGCAAATGTACATAATGAGAATCCTAAACTTAGGATTAGCGCGATAGACTTCATATTTCTCTCCCCTGAGAAGTTTTTATAAATTTTTATTTAATACTTTTTCAAATATATCTAAAATTGGTTTTACTTGTTCTTCTTTAAAGTCAGGTCCAAAGCTAACTCTTATGGCGGACATGGCATCTTCGTCAGAATAACCCATGCCTTGTAGAACTTTACTAGGAATAACTGCTCCAGAACTACAAGCGCTGCCTGTGCTAATATCTATTCCCGCCATATCAAGAGCGATAGCAGTCGTTTGACTGATAAGACCTGGAGTTATGAAGTTGGTCGTGTTCACGGCCCGAAGCTCCGCCTTCTCTCCAACGATATGACCTTTATCCCCTAAGATCTTTTTCAGTCCTTCTTCAAATAAGGTCTTTGCCTTCTCTATTTCACTTAGGTCTTCATTCTCTAAGTCTTCTAAGGCCAGTTTGATTGTATAAACACCAACTGTATTCTCCGTACCCGAACGAAGTCCTCCTTGCTGTCCTCCACCGCTAATAAATGGTCTGAACTTAAATCCTTTTTTAATAAAGCTAAAGCCAACACCTTTTAATGCTCCAAACTTATGGGCAGAATAGGTAAAGAGGTCCATTTCTGAATCTAATTCGTTCCAACCGGGAACCTTTCCTACGGTTTGAACTGTATCCATATGAACGATGCAATTTGTTTCTTTTTTAATTTTGTTCGCAAGCTTCCAGTCCCAGCAAACGCCAGTCTCATTATTCATTGGCGTAAAGTTTAATAAAACCTCACCCTCTGCTTTATTAATCTCTTCGATTAAGGAATCAACATCTATCTCCCCCGTTTCTTTGACAGGAAAGATCGTCATCTTATGGCCTAAGAGCTCCAGGTCCGCTTGCATATTTCTTACAGAGCTATGGTCCGTAGCACTTCTAAAGAAGTTTAGTTTCTTATTCTCCGTCAGTAGATGTAGCGCACGTCCTTTTACAAGAGCGTTAACTCCTTCTGATGCACCTGAGTGAAAAACAAGATCAAACTCTTTGGGGTCTAGCTTAAATGTTTTGTAGATATAGTCCCGCGCTTCATTAAGAAACTTTCGTCCTTTCTTACCTGTTGCATGAACTGATGAGGGGTTTGCATAAAGCAAATCCCCTTTTGACAACCACTCAGAAACTGAGGGAGCAAAAGGGGATGTAGCATTGAAATCTAGGTAATGTCTTTTACTGGTTAACTTCTCCAATTGGATTCCTAATTGCTCCACCAAAACCAGTATTTGTTTCAGTAGTTGGAGCAGCTGTTGCAGTTGCAACTGGAGCTTCTGTAGTTGGAATTTCGATTTCCTTAGCTTTACGAACTAAGTCACCTAGAGAAGTAGTCGATAGATACTCTCTCATGATGATTCCAAGATTTTGGAAATAGTTCTTAGAAAGGTGAAACTCAACAGTGTTTGACTGCTCAGCTTCAGTTCCAACGATATCTTTGGCTGGGTTGATGTTTTCACCAACGCAATCTAGAACATCTTTGATTGTGATTTGATCCATACTTCTAGCTAGTACGTATCCGCCACCTGGTCCTCTTACAGACTTTACAGCGTTACCGTTACGAAGCTTTCTAAAAAGCTGCTCTAGATAGTGTAATGAAATGTTTTGTCTTGTTGAAATTTCTTGCAGACGAACTGGGTTACCACTTGAGTGAGTAGTAAGGTCCAACATTGCTCTAACTGCGTAACGTCCTTTTGATGTAAGTCTCATTGGTCTTCCTCCATAAAAAATCCAAATAAGTTAGCTAAAAGCCTGATTCATTCATTTTGCGTTTCTGGTGTGCCGTCTCAGAAAAGCTCGCATCCAGCTTGCTTGGAAATAAAGTTTTCATCAGTGATCACCTCAAATCCAAGTTAATTATCGCCCGCAATTTCCGATCACGTCAATGGGTTAAAAAATTAAAAGGCTCAGTTTTTTCTCACACTTTCTTACTCGGGCCTAAGATGGGTTAAAAAGCCCATATTTTCAATAAGTTACACCCGTGCCAAAATGAAGAATTATTTTGATTTTATTTATTAACCAAGTTACTTGGTCGGCAATAATTACCTAGAAAAAGGTTCGGGTACTAAGCTTAGTTTTTATAAGTCAGTGATCTTATATAAGGAATAATTTCTAGAACTCATTTCACCGTCGTTACTTGTGATGATGAGTTCGTAATAAAAAAAGTCTTCAGTTACATGTTTTTTTATTTCATTAACGTAAGCTTTACCCCACTCAATCAAGAAAAACTCTTTATCTTCTAAGTAGAGAGGAAGCTCTAGATGAATTATTTCTTCAGAACTTTTCAATCGATAAAAATCTGCGTGAACAATATTTCCTGACTCATTGATTATGGAATAAGTTGGACTTGAAACCTCAGGAGTACCTTCATCACTTTCAGATTTTACAAATGCTTTACTAAAAGTTGTTTTCCCAGTGCCTAGCTCACCAGTTAAAATTAAGATAGCTGGAGACTCTAAAGAGTCCTTCATTTCAGTGATGATCGAATCTAGGTCGGCCTCAAAAACTTTTTTCCACTCTCGCAGTAACTTCATTTTTATCCTTTCTTATAGATCAACCTGAGCTAATTCTAAAAATGCATCACTAATATGCTCCGTAATACTTCTGGCCGTCATCGCCTCTGGACCTAGTTTCAGAGCTGCATGTTTCCCTGCTAGCGTATGAATCGAAACTCCCAAACAGATGGCTTGATTATACATTGTATCGTCAGTGAAAAAACCACTTTTCTTTTTATCGACTTTATCTGGGGCTGCCTGGGCCAAGAGTCCACCTAGCATTCCAGCCAACACGTCTCCTGAACCTCCTGAGGCCATACCGTCATTCGGAAAATAATTGATAAGAATCTCACCTGATGGAAAACCTAAAAAAGAGCAAGCTCCTTTTAAGATAATACATGAGTTAGTTTTATCTACGGCCTCTTTTAAAAGATCAATTGGATTGTCCAATACCTCTTCATTAGAGACGCCCATGAATGAAGCAAATTCACCAATATGTGGAGTCAAAATAGTTGCTCCCTTTCGAGACTTTAAGAGCTCAGCATCTTCTTTAAGAGAAAGAGCATTAATTCCATCAGCATCAACAGCCACAGGTCCAGCGAAGTTTGAAAGTAGCTTTACTACAGTAGATCTTGTTTTTCCCGATCGACCCATTCCTGGTCCAATTACAATTGAATCATATCTTTCTAGGACTCTAATGATATCTTCCACATCATCTCTTTCCGTCGGAACTAGGCCCGTCATGATTTCAGGAATCATTCTGGCGGTAGCTTCCGGGTAAGATTCATTCCATGTAGCTGCTGTTACTAAGCCAGTTCCAACCTTTAAAGCAGCTTCTGAGGCCATGATCAGTGCCCCAGTCATTCCTGGTGAACCTCCAACCACAAGAGAATGGCCAAAAGTATTCTTATGAGCAAACTTTGAGCGACCTTCATAAATACCTGATAAGTTTTCAGCCAGGAGAAGCGCTTTATCTCCTCCTTCCATAGTAGCCGCTGGGAATCCTGCATCTAAAACCGCAATTTCGCCAGACTGCTTGGCTCCTTCACCAATATAATGACCGGTTTTTGGTAGGCCAATTGCCAAAGTATAATCAGCGTCGATGGCCTCACTATTAACTGTTCCAGAGTTCGCTTCTACTCCAGTGGCAATATCAAGGGAGATAACCACTGTGGCATGATCATTTACAATTTTTACAATATCAAAAAGATAGTTCGATAGCGGTGCCCTAAAACCAATCCCTAGGATTCCATCAATAACACAATAATCTTCCTGAGTTTGAAGAAAGTAGGCCTTGAGCTGATCAGTACCGGAAAGTTCAGTAAACTTCACTCCAAATTTTTCAGCAATTCTTTTTTGCTCAAGAAGTGCCGGAGTAAAGTCTTCTTCTGGAAAAAGTGTGAAGGCCCTACAGGCCATGCCTTTATTTCTTAAGTGCCTAGCAATGGCCAGGGCATCTGCGCCGTTATTTCCTTGTCCAATAAGGAACACGATCTCTTCAAAATCATGATTATCGAGGACCACATGTTCTATAAAGTCTGCTCCTCGCATACCTACGTTTTCTAAAATAAGGTCTACATTGAATCCATGCTCTTCCATTGCTTGATTCTCAATAGCACGCATTTCTTCTTTATCTACAACTCTCATTTAATCCTCCACAGGATATTTTTTAAACAAATCTACCAATTTCTCAGTGGTTTTCCCAAGTCCTTCAAACACAGACTGGCAAATTATCCAATGCCCGATATTATATTCAACGAACAGTTTATTCTTTAAAAGTTTTTCAGTACTTAAATCAGTTAGACCATGACCGGCATGACAACCAATTTCATATTTATCTAAAAAGTTTTTAGCTTCATAAAATTTTTCAAGGTGAGGAGTTAGATCCATACCATCTTGAAAATCTCTAGCGTAATCACCGGTATGAATTTCAACTGCTTCAACACCTAGCTCGTTTGCTTTTTCCAAAGTAGGTAAGTTTGCTTCAACAAAAAGACTAACCATGATGCCATGGTCTCTAATCTTTTTGGTAGCTTCGCTGACTCTTTTAAAGTTTTCGGGATCAATTAAATCCAGTCCACCCTCAGTAGTTCTTTCTTCTCTTTTCTCAGGAACCAAACATACCCAAGCAGGCCCTGTTTTAATGGCCAAGTCTATAATCTCTGGATGGCAACCCATTTCAAAGTTGAGCGGCTGTGAATATTCATCACAAACCTTTTTAACCACAGGTACATCAGCGTCTTGAATATGACGTCGGTCTTCTCTTAAGTGAATTGTAATTTGATCGGCACCGTTTTCAAAAACAGTTTTCGCTGCCAAGGCCATTGATGGATATTCTTCACCTCTTTGCTGGCGAAGAGTGGCCACGTGATCTATATTTATTCCAAGACGTGCTGTTGTCATAATACCCCGCTAATGACGGGGAAATGACTAGCTAAGTTCGTCGCTTACTATTCCAACAAGATGATCACAAACTTCATTTACCAGTTTCTCATCTTCGCCTTCGACCATTACTCTGGCCAAGGGCTCTGTTCCGGAATAACGCAGGACAACTCTTCCCTTTTCACCCATCTTTTCTTGTACTTCAGCTAAGGCCTTTTTTATGGAGTCTACCGACTCAAAATCAGGCTTTCTCTGAACTCTGGCATTCTTTAACACCTGTGGGAAAAGAGCAACTTCTTTTAATAATTCTTTAAGGGGTTTGTTATAGGTTTTTATACATTCTATGGTTTTTAATGCGGCTAATGCACCGTCTCCAGTAGTCGCGTGTTCTCCAAAGATAATATGTCCACTTGGCTCACCGCCCAGTATACAACCGTGCTCACGCATATACTCTAAAATATAGCGGTCTCCCACATTAGTCCTATGGAAGTTCAACCCAAGGCTTTTTAAATAAACTTCTAGACCCAGATTGCTCATGATAGTCCCAACGACGGTATCACCTTTTTTAAGTTTCCCATGCTCAAGAAGAGTTCTGGCATGAAGGGCGATAAGCTTATCTCCATCAACAGGAACACCATCTGAATCTATAATAACGATTCTATCTGCGTCACCGTCTAAGCAAATTCCAAGGTCTGCTCTGAACTTTAATACTTCTTCCCCAGCCGCTTCAGGATGCATCGATCCACACTTGCTATTAATATTTTGCCCATTAGGGTTCACTCCCAAAGGAAAAACTTCAGCCCCAAGCTCGCTAAAAATCATTGGAGCAACTTTATAACCGGCACCATTGGCGCAATCAACCACAAGTCTCATTCCTTCTAAATTAAACTCGGATTCTAACGCAGCCTTAGTATGGACGAGGTACCTACCAAAAACTTCTTTTAATCGATCGGCCCTTCCTAGATCTCCCCCAGTTTTGACCGACATCGATTCAGGATTTAAAAGCATTTTCTCTAACTCAAGCTCAACTTCGTCTGGCAGTTTAAAGCCGTCAGCGTCAAAAAGCTTAATACCGTTATCATCGAAATTATTATGTGAAGCTGAAATCATAATGCCAGCATCTGCCCGCATCGATTTAGTAACAAAAGCAACACCTGGTGTTGGAAGAGGTCCGGTTAAAATAACTCTTCCCCCTTGGGCACAAATTCCTGAGCAGATGGCCTGTTCGAGCATATAACAACTAAGTCGCGTATCTTTTCCAACAATAATTAGTGGCTGTTTATTTCTTCCGGATTTTTTTTGAAAATACTGGGTAACCGCCCTACCTAAACGCATGGCAATCTCTCCTGTCATTGGATAGACATTCGCTTTTCCTCTAATTCCATCAGTTCCAAATAATTTTCTCTTACTCATAAAAATCCTTTCTTCAGAGGCTCACATTAATGCTCTCGGGATATATTTGCAATAAATGAACTCCCTCTGGAAGCTCCGCATTTAATTTAACTCTAGTATCACCTTTTGCACCTTCAGGTATCTCCGCTACAACTTTTACATCAAGGGGACTGATCTGCTTAGTACCTTCCGGCAGTAAAACATCTAGGCTTACAGTTTTAACCTTACTAACAAAACTAGTAGAAGAAGTTAAAAAGCGTATCTTTACCGCCTTTAAGGTAAAGTTAGCTTTCTTTGGTCTAACCCTATATAGAAATTCTGCTTCTTTTATATTTTCTTCTGATTTAATTCTTGGGTCGAGTTCCTTAAGTAAAACTTTTACTCTTCCGTCACCTTCAAGTTTATCTAGTTCAATTGGCGCCGTTTCAAGCGTTTCGAAAGTTTTTAAAAAACTTCGAGGTCCACTAATTTTAATTGATGAAGGAACCACCTCATATTTAATTAGCTCAAGTTGATTAGGAACGGTTCCCACGAGAAAGGGCTTAATTTCTATTTTCTTAGTCCTTCTTTTCTCAAGTTTAATATCAAGAAACGATGGCTGGATATCTGTTACCTCTACACCAAGAGGATGAGGTATATCACTAGGTAGAATCTTAACTCTAAGTCCTCCCTTGGTCTTTACTCCTCGTCTTTTTAAATCGAGGAATACCTTCTCTCCCTTTTCAAAAATATTCCGCACAAAAACTCTGGGTCCTTTAATTTTTACGTGGAGTTCGCTAGCAGGAATCTGCGAAAGTGCCCTTCCTTCTCCTGGAATTAAAACCAAGGGGAGCTTCACCTGAACCTCAAGAGATTCAGAGTTTAAAACATAGAACCATAGGCTAAAAGAAAAAAGGACAGCTAACAATTTAAGTAAATGCCGACGAAACCTTTCTGATTGAACTTTTCTAGAGCGAGTACCGTTCACGATAACCCCTCTTCCGCTTTTTTAAGAAGCGAATCGTCCAGTTTCTCACCGCCAAGAAGATGTCTTAGGTACTGCCTAATCTCACCAGCGCTTTCACAAGATTTAAACTGTCCATCAATACAAAAGTTAATTTGTCCGGTCTCCTCACTTACAGTTAAGATCACGGCATCCGTATGTTCTGATAGACCCATGGCCGCTCGGTGACGGGTTCCCATATGCTTTTTTATCTCTATATCTTTTGAAAGCGGAAGAAAGCAACCTGCTGCTGCGATTTTCCCTCCAGAGAAGATAACCGCCCCGTCATGTAGCGAGCTTCGGCTTTGGAAAATAGAATACAAAATATCAGAGTGAATCTCTGACTGGAGCTGAGTTCCAGTTGAAATATAATTGGCCAAACCTTGAGTTCTCTCAATGACCATGATGGCACCAACCCTTTCTTTTGAAAAAACCATTGCCGCTTGTATAATTTCTTCCAAGGGCATTTCTTCTTCAATATTCTTTCTAAAAATCCATTTCTTTCTTCCAGTCCCTACACTGGCCAGCGCGGCCCTAAATTGATCCTGGAAGATAATAATAGCAATGATAAAAAATGAATCAAAGAAATGTGCTAACAGCCAATTGAGAGAATAAAGTTTATAGGCAACCGCCATCCAATAAAGAAAAACTAAAAAAGCTAGTCCCATTAGCATTTGAACGGCTCGGGTACCATGAACGATCTTTAGTCCTTGATAAATAAGAAAGGATACAACACCAATATCGGCGAAATCCTTCATATTAAACTGTTGAAAAAAGACGTCGATGACTTCCATTAATCCCCGTGCTTTACTCGCCACTTTATAAATTATTCGTTACACTATTTATCGGTAGTTAGAGTCCTTTCCTATAGATTTCAAAACTTTAAGAGGTACAAAAATGAAAAGCTGGAAACTCCCCATCCAGACGAGCGGTGAAGGATTTATAGACATCTCAAAAGTAGTTCACTCAAGTTTAAAAGAAAACAGCTCCGAGCAAAACGGTCTACTAATACTCTTCAATCCTCACACGAGCTGCGGTCTTACAATTAATGAGTCCTTTGACACTTCCGCTAGAACGGACATGGAAAAATTTCTTAAACACTTAGCCCCAAGAAACTTAGCCTTTATTGAGCACACAGCTGAGGGCCCCGACGATAGCCCCTCCCATATGAAAAGTATTCTCCTTCAAAACTCCTTGCAGCTTATTGTTGAAGACGGAGAAATCCAACTTGGTACCTGGCAAGGAATTTATCTTTGCGAATTTAGAGATTCAAATAAAACACGAACCTTGCAGTTAAAGTTTATCAAAGGCTAAATATGAAAATGCTTTCCAATGCCCTAGGTTTTTTAAAATGGGGTCTTATTGTTCAATTCTTTTTTGCCGTTGCTCTTCTTGTAGGTTTTATTCTATTTTCAGGTCCCATTATGATTGGGGCGGGAAAGTTTAATAGCATCATCTACACTATTGAGACTATCGATTATCGCTGGTGGATTGTTGCCTTGATTGCCATGTACTTTGGCATGTCTCTTTTTTTCCTCATTCTATTCGCCATTTTTCATAAGTCCTTTGAAGAGGTCGACTCCATAAAAGATAATCTTTTTAAGTTAGTTAAAGATAAAAAGATCCCTATTAGAGCCGATATACATGAAAGGATAAAAATAGAGTTAGACGAGCCTGTGGAAGCAAACTTCAAAGTATCAACCCTTATCGATATTAATGAAAAAGTTTATGTTAAGGCCGTCATTCCTATCGACTTAGATGTTCCAGTGGATACAGTATTTGAAACAAAAGTCCTTGGTATCGGATCCGTTAAGATACCAATTAAGACTAAAATTCCAATGAAGATGGACTTCCCCTTTGAAGGTGAAGTTTCAATGAAGGTTGATGGTTTTAAGCTCGAGCTCGATGAAAAAGCAAAAGTTCAGATCCCCCCAATGGAAGTACCTATTGATTGCCAGGTTGAGGCCAAGCTTAACCTTGAATCTAACTTACAAAAGATTACTGATAAGCTATAAAAAAAGGCAGCCGAAGCTGCCCTTTATATTTAAAAATTTCATCTTTAAATTAAGCTGCGATTTTCTCATCATCCGCCTCAGTATCACTACCGTGGTGGCGAGCATAGACCTCATCAGAGATAAGAAGTTTCTTTCTAAGAGCCTCGCGAGAGATACCCATCTCTTTAGCTGCTTTTGATTTATTCCCGTTGTTACGTTTAATCTCAGCTAGGATCATCTCTCTTTCAACAAGAGCTAGTCGGTCCTTAAGTGGGATATTAAAATCACTCACAAACGGAACATCTCCAAACATTCTTTGCTTCGAACCAATATCCACAAGTGGAGAGGCCGAACTTCCAAGGTCTAGATCAGTAATAATATGCGCCTTTGGATTATAAAGGACTGCTCTTTCCACTGACTTTTTAAGTTCAGCTACGTTTCCTGGCCAATCATACTGAGTTAACTGATCCATCGCTTTTGGTGCAAAGTTCTTCAAGAGAAGCCCTTGTTGCTTACATTCAATTTTTAAGAAATAGTCGACGAGATGTTCAACATCGTCAGCTCTTCTTCTAAGTGGTTCAATATGAATATGGGCCTTATTGATATACTCATAAAGGCTTCTATCAAACTCTCCATTATCAACCATTTGCCCTATATCATCTGAACAAGAAGTGATAATCCTAATATCTAGAGTCACTCTTCCGCCAGGAAGTCCACCATCATGTAGGATGGATGCTAACTTACTTTGATATTCTAGTGGCAGCTTTGTAATATTTTTTAAATACAGAGTACCACCCTGGCACTTAGTTAATTTACATTCATTTTCCTCTTCTCCCCAAAGCTCGTTGCTAAGGGAAACCATGTCTTTATTATTACAATCAATATACTCGTAAGTTTTAAGACCTCGTTGTCCTTCGTTATGAAGAATCTGAGCGTAAAGAGATTTACCTGTTCCCGACTCACCGGTTATAAGAACTGGAGCATCGATATCTTTCATTTTTATAATTGAGTTTCTTAAGCTCGCCATCTGAGGAGTCTTACCAATTAGGGCGTGCTTTCTATCAAAAGGCTGAGAGAATCTTCTGATTTGAGAAGATTCAGAAATGGGATCGTACTTATGAAAGACTGAAGAAAAGATCAACGTTAGGACCTTCATCGTCTTTTCATCGTCTACCGTAAATCTGTCTTGATTTCTTTTATTGATAACTTCGATAACCCCAATAATCTTATCTTCCCTATTGTGAATGGGATGACAAATAATACACTTCGTTTCAAACTCTAATTTTTTATCAAAATTATCATTGAACCTAGTGCTTTGGTTGATTGTATCAATATTAAGGGCGACTCCAGTAGTGAAAACACTTCCGGCGATTCCTAATCTATAATCAAATTTTAGAACTGACTTATCAACTCCTAGAGCACTAATGGCCTCGAGCTCATTAGTATCTGGGTTAATTAAAAAGATCGTTGCTCTTTGAGCATTCATAATACGAACAACTTCCTCTAGCATATTATCTATAAAACCGTCCTTATCACCAAACTGATTTATATCTTTAAAAAGCGAAAGGAGCAGTGAGAACATCTCAAAACCGTCAGAAGCCTTTGTGTATCGTTCTTTTAAGGCCGAATCGATAAGACAGTCTTTAAGTCTGTCTGAAGAAAAACTCATTACATAATGCTCTAGAAATTTCCCTAAACCTTTTTCTTCATCAATCTCAACACCATAAATAATTTCACAATCTTCTAGGCTATTTGTAAAAGCACGAACCACTCTTCCCGTTAGATCGAGATGATACTTTTTAAATTGAAGGGAGATTGAAAGCTCTTGCCCTACTGAAATTCTTTCTTTTGTAGAGAAACCTAGGCCTGTTACAGAAATATCTTCTAGAGTTCCATCGTTAATATACTCAAACTTTCCCAGTTCGTTTTCCTTTTGGATAAGAAACCTTAGGTTGTCTGCCTTTTCAACAGGGATTCTAAATGACTGATAGAATTTAAATTCTGAAAAACTCGTAAGCATGGTGCTCTCCGTCTAAGTTAGTTCTTTACTTCGAACTTATCGGAGCGTTTTTGTAAAATTTTAGAGAAACCGCCAAAAAAAAGAGGCGAAAGGAATAATTACGACAGTTTAGATACTTGATTAATTTTGTTTCAGTGAGTCGGAAGGGGCTCTTTCGTCTCTGGCCACTTCCATGTCTTTATCCATCGTATGCATGATGGCCGAATGAATGGCGTCCTTAAAAAGCCTCCAATACTTCTTACTCTTTCTATTATCAGAACTTGGAAGCTCTAAAGTATATGTTGGAATATTTCTTTCATTACCCGCGTAGTTACCAAGAGAACCTGGAAAGAAAGGATAGTTTTTAATTTTATAACCTTTGGCCTGTTCACTCATCTGCATAAGAAGTTGATTGGCACTTGAGCCAACAACCCCGCCTGCATGTCTATCGGCTGGTCCATCATAATCAAGCATCGTAAGCGGTGCATGAACGGAGATAATCTTATCTGGTCCATACCTCTTTAATAAGTTCACTTGAAAAAGAGTCTCTGGCTCACTCATGGCCACAGTACCTGGATAACGTCTCTTATCTTTTTTATATCTATTTTTCCAAAGCTTAATGGCATCTCTTTTAAAGTCACGAGTCGGAAAGTTTCGATTTACATCAACTCCATTTGCATTTGTTCTCGTAGGCCATTTCTTTAAAAAGCTATCCGGGTTAACAATTGGAGCGATAAGCACAAGACGATCTTTAAGATGTTCTTCTTTGTCTTCTTTTAAAGCTAGTTCATTCATATGATCCAAGATATCAAAGCAAAATTTAATTGGTGTGATCTCATCGCCATGAACGCCGCAAAGAATAAGGGTCGTCTCTTTTCTTTTTTCCGTTTCATTTCCAAAAGTCATCCAGATTAGGGGATCCCCTTTTACGGAAGTTCTTACAAAGTTCCATGGATAGTTCATACATTTAGACTTACCCCAACCATATTTTGTAAAACGCTTTTCAATCTTCTGACAAAAGGCCGTGACCTTTTCTCTTCTCTCATTTTTTTCCACGTAAGTGGCGCCCATATCTTTTTCTTTTTCTTCCTCTTCTATAGATACAGCTTTTTTTGTTTCAACTTCGGTGGTGGTTTTATTGGCCTTAATCGTTTGCGACTTCTGGTCAGATTTTTTAACAAAACCTAATTGAGAACAGCCGGCCCATACCAATAAGGACAGTAAAAGTAGGCCTATGAATGTTCGCTTCTTTCTAAATTTAGCCATAGTGCTCCAACTATTTAAATAGCAATTTATTATAGCTTTTTAAGGCTATTCGTGAAACATTTTCGTCAGTTATGACGGAACTACTTATAATAACTAGAAATCAAGAGACCTTTTCTCATAAAAGTATCTTGCGCGCCGCGGATAAACTCTCCTTAAATGTGGAGGTGCTGCTAAGTCATAAGTTTGTTGGTCTTCCAGAAGAACCAAAGCATAAGCTAGTTCTTCACCGTGATAGTGGGATCTCTTTTGATGATATTGATTTAGTTATCGCCCAGCATCTTGAAGATGCAGGTCTTAAGGTTTTGAACTCTTCAAAAATTACAGAAACTTTAAGAGGAAAAGATAAGCAGTACCTCTTTTTTAAGAAACACGGATTACCTCATATCCCCACTTTTCTCAGTAGAGGAAATCTTGGCCACCGGGACCTGCCTTCTTATGAAGAGTATGTCATGAAAACAATCCGGGGAAATCAAGGCATTGGGGTCAGCCTAGTAAAGGACACTAAGTCGCTCCTTTCAATACTAGATTCAAATCATGCAAGGAAAGATGAAAGATATCTTGTTCAGCCTAGATTATATTTTGAAAAAGAATACCGAGTCTTAATGCTTAATAATCAAGTTCTTGGGGTTATAGAAAAAAAGCTAACTTCAGACTTTAGGGCCAATGCGAAAAGATGCGAGACCAAAAAAAGCACTCTGCCAAAAGATTTTGGGCCATTGATTGAAAAAATAAATAGCCTTTTACCGAATCAGTTTTTAGGCGTTGATATTGGAATCAATAATGGCGAAGCAATAATAATTGAAATTAACACCACTCCTGGATTTGAAGAATTTGATAAACTTCATAATTCTGATACGGCCCTAATGCTACTTGAGAGAAATATATGAGAAAGAAAAATGATCTAGTTCTTGAATCTTTTCCCGTTGGATCTTTTCAATGCAACTGCTCTCTTATTTATAGTGAGTCCACCAAAGAGGCCATTGTGGTCGACCCAGGAAATGATCTCGAGCAGATTATGACTCTAATTAAAGAGCGCGATCTGAATGTTAAAAAGCTTCTACATACTCATGCTCACTTTGATCATATAGGCCAAAGTGCTGAAGTCGCGAGAAAAACCGGAGCCACTTGTCACCTCCATGATGGAGATATGTTTCTCTATGAGTCACTGGCCCAGCAAGGGATGTTTTTTAATCAACCAGTGGCGGAGCCAGGTGAGATTCATTCAAAACTTGAAGATAACGAAACCTTTTCTCTAGAATCTAAGGAATTAAAAGAGTTTCTCCATACGGTTCATACTCCGGGACATACCCCCGGGTCTTGTTGTTTTTATACAGATTACTTTGATACCCCTGTCCTTTTAGCTGGAGATACTCTTTTTAAGGGAAGCATTGGAAGAACTGACCTTCCTGGTGGTGATACTGATCAAATATTAAAAAGTATTAAGAATCGTCTTATTGGGCTGCCCGGTGAAACTGAAGTGATCACTGGTCATGGACCAGAAACTCTGATCCATTTTGAAAAATCTAATAATCCTTTCTTATCTTAGATACTGATATCTTTATTAGGTGTTGGTAATTTTCCAATCATTAAAATCGGAATAATTAAGAAACTGGCCCCAATAAAATATGGCCAGCTAGCCCCCATCTTCCAATAAAGAACTGAAGCTCCGATTGGACCAATCACTCTTGCGAGGGCCCCCAGACTTCTAAAGATCCCTACGGCCTTTCCTTGCTCTTCAGACGGAGTGAAAAGACTTACCAAGCTAGTTAAACAAGGAATCGCCATGGCCGAACCTGTTGCGAGAAAGAAAAGCCCCCCATATAAAAGCCATGAACTTGAAGCCAGACCAATCATGATTAGACCTGGGATAAGAGTAATAAGTCCCATAACGGCGACTTTTTTCTCGCCAATACTTCCCGCCCTTCTTCGGACAAAGCCCCCTTGAACAAGAGCAATAATAAAGCCGATAAAGATAAACATATAGGCGTTATCCATTGAAGAATAACTAAGTTTTTCCACGGCCAAGAAAGTTAAAGTAAACTCCATTCCACTAAAAGCAGTCAAAAATAGAAAGTGCCCAAAATTTGTTAGGTTCACTCCTTCATAAGGAAGCGGCTTAAAAAGTTTTAAGATATTGTTCGTTCGATCGCTTGAAGGCTTCCCTCTTTTTTCTTCAGGAAGAGTTTCTTTAAATCTTCTCCAAATAAAGAACCAGTTTAAAAAAGCTAAGATAAAGGCAAGTGCGGCTGGTGCACTAAAAGGATTAATCCCATAAGCGGCCCATTCGGGGTTATTAATAAGAGGATTATATAAAGAGCAAATTCCTCCCATGGCCGGACCAATAATAAATCCCATGGCAAAAGCAATTCCTATAGTGGCCATTCCTCTTGAGCGTGTTTCCCTCGTAGTGACATCAGCAACAACAGCTGTAGCGGCTGAAATATTTCCTCCCATAATTCCCCCAATGACTCTGGCAAGAACAAGAACGGTAAAAGATCCAGCGAAGATCCACATAAGATAACTAAGGGCCAAGCAAAAAACTGAAATTAGAAGTATTGGTTTTCTTCCGATTCGATCTGAAAGGCTTCCCCAAATGGGAGCTGCGATAAATTGAAGGAGTGAGTACAGACCACCAAGAGCGCCACCAAAAAGAACGATGCCTGAAACATCTGAGCCACTGGCCTCAGTTAGAGATCTAATCCCATCAAAAATTAATCTTAAAAGAACGTTTTCTCCATCCACCGCTAGGTAATGTTTGGCCATGGCCGGAAAGAGTGGAAAGATAATAGAGAATCCTACCAAGTCTAAGAACAAGGTAAGAAAGATAATTTTTAGTGATGAAACCGCCATTGGCGATAGTTTTGGTGATTCAGTAGTTGTCATATATGTCCTCGAGAACTTATTTATAGAGGAATACTTAAAAACTGACCATAACGCGGCGCCGTAGTTAATCTTACTCATTTTCTAGACATGGCTTCAATTTAAAGCTGAACCCTGCTAAAAAGCCCTATGGCAAAGAAAGTACAGAAAATACGAAAAGGCGTTAAGAACCTAGGTCTCGGTGAGATAACGGAGTACCCCTCTACATATTCACCAAAGATCCTAGAGAAGTTCCCAAACAAGAATCCTAAATCGGAAGCTTGGACCACCTTTATCTGCACTGAGTTCACTTCCCTTTGCCCTAAAACAAACCAGCCAGATTTTGCGAAAATCTATATCAATTATATCGCCGACAAAACCATGGTCGAGTCAAAATCTTTAAAGCTTTATCTCTTTAGTTTTAGAAACCACGGGGACTTTCATGAGGACTGCGTGCAGACCATGTGCGACGATCTCGTTAGACTGATGAAGCCAAAGTACATCGAAGTTATTGGTGAGTTCACTCCTAGAGGCGGCATCGCCATCTTCCCATACGCTTCAACTGACAATGGCACAAAGAAGTTTAAAGACCTAAAAAATAAGCGCTTTAGCGAGTATGCACCGGGCAAATACTCTATGCCTCTATCAAAATTGTACTAGAACCCGAAATTAAGCTAAAATGATCAAGTAACGAAGAACACGGAGAATTGTATGTTTGGTTTAGGTATGGGCGAATTAGTTATCTTACTTGTAGTTGTCCTACTGCTTTTTGGCGGAAAGAAACTTCCTCAACTGGGCCGCGCTCTTGGTACTTCGATCAATCAATTCAAAGATGGCCTTAAAGAGGGCAAAGAAAACCAAAACACGGCCGACGGAAATATCGAAGATAAGTCTGACGATAATCCCCAAGGGAAAGCCTAACCTAGGGAAACTTATTTTGCTCTAGTGGAACCTCCCTTATTATTATTTTCGAACTGAGGATTTACAGTTTTAATGTCACAGCGCCCTTTCGGAAAAAGCTTTCCTAGTTTATTAGTTCCACATTTCTTAACCGCGACCTGCATCCATTCAGTTTTTGTCTTGCAGGCCTTATCTTTTAGAGTAAATATTTTTTTATCCCCTTTCTTACAACTAACAAGAACAGTTCTATATTTAGGACCCTTGTCCATTTTCTTTTCCGAATAGGAAATGGGATTAGGGAGATTTGATATTTCAACTCCCCATCCACAAGCATAACCCGCTTTAGACGCCAAACAACTTGGCTCATCTTTATTTAGTTTACAGTCGACATCCTCACTCGTTTCTTTCCATTTTAAGTAACAGGTCGGAGCGATTAGGGCACATTGATTATCTTCTAAGCAGTCTTCATTATTTTTAGATCTACATGCTCTGCCACCATCTTCCGATGTTTTCCTCGCTTCGCAAGTAGCATTGCCAAGGTCTTCTTTGGTATGGGGTAAAGTATCTTTTCCAGTCCAAACACATTTTCCCTGAGGTAGTTGCTTCCCTCTTCTAATGGGATCACTTTCACATAATCGCTTATTCCCTCTTGAAGCACATCTAGCCTTACCTCTCTCTTCCCGTAGTCTAAAGCTTTCGGCCTGTCTTTCTTGACACTCCTGACTCCTGTCCCAATGACATAAATCCTGATCTCTTGTCATGGGAGGTTTTTCCCAACGACATTCCCCATTTAAGTAGACACCATTCATATCGATGGCAAAAGATGATGTAGCTGTAAGTAAGTAGGCCAATACTAGCAGTGCTATATTTTTCATTCTGATTCCTTTTAAATAATTATAACCTAAAAAAAGATTTTCTAGTCTCTTAAAAAAAACAACAATATTAACAACTTGCAAACTAAGAAAGCTCCTCGACAAGTTTTATAACAAGAGGCTCATCTTCACTAAGAGTTTCTTTTAATTCAAAAAGCGCTTTAGCAATCTCTTCATAAGGTCTTTGAACGCCTTTTTCTTTTAAAAGAATTTC
>JAIBDQ010000097.1 GCA_024686135.1 Halobacteriovorax sp.
GCAAGATGCACTTTCCTACGATTCATATGATCAAAAACAGCTGAGATTTTCATATGTTCATATACAAAGAAGGGTTCTTTTAAGACCTCCTTCATATCAAACTTCCCTTTCATCTCACCGCGAACAAAAGCCAGATCTTTTATATGAAGAAAACCAATTGTATTGTCGAGTTCGCCTTCACATACGGGATAGCGACTGTGAGCTGCTTGCTCAACAGTATCAATCACTTTATGGAAGTTCCATTCAGCTTTGAGGTATTTGATTTCAAGACGGGGAATCATAATATCTTTAACTTTAATAGTTGGAAACTCTAGGATGTTGTTAAGCATATCAATTTGCTTAGAGTCCATCGTGTTCTCTTTTCCAGCTCTATCCAGCATGTATTCAAAATCATTTTGAGTAATCATACGTCCTGAAATCTGAGCATTCTTTCCAAGAACCGTCTCAATAATCCAAACCATCGTATGAATAATTGGATAAGTAAGAATATAACAAAACTGAAGAGTCTTTATGATGGGATACGAGAGTGTCTCCGCATGACTTCTAGCAAAGGTCTTAGGAATGATTTCACCGAAAATTAAAATAGCAATAGTAGTCACACCAACAGAAATGGAGATAGCATCATCTTCAAAATAACGAGAGGCCATGGCCGTATTTAGTGAGGCTGCTAAAATATTTACAACGTTGTTACCAACAAGAATTGTGGCCAATAACTCATTTGGTTTCTCAACCATGAATTTAAACGCCTTCCCTCTCGAGCCTTCTTCTTCAACTAATTGCTTAGCTCTATCCACACCAATGGACATAAGCACGGCCTCAGACCCTGAGAAGAACCCAGAAGCAAAGAGACAAAAAACAAGAGCTCCAATTTCATAATAGGTAGTTACTGGTTCCAATTGAACCTCACAGCAATCAAAGAATTTTCGGGATTATTGGCGGGCGTAACAATCTCTTGAAAGAGGCCCTTGAATAGCGGAACTTTTATTTCGGTCCTACCTTGTTTGGTTAACATCACCACTAAGTTATTTTTGTTTAAAACTAAAGTGGATGCATCTTATATTTTACTCCTATTCGAAAGTAAAGTCCAAATAGCAGTAATTACATATGTTTAGTGATGCTCTAGAGGCTTCCCTTTAAAGTCATGATCAGAGTAAACAATTCGATCATTCATCTCATGATTATAAGGGGGGATGGCCGATAAGTTAGCCAAGCCTCTGAAATTCGTATGACATTTATAGCAGATGGCCACGTTTGGTATTTTTCTAAAGAGAAAAAGGTCTACTAACCAAAGCACAATAAGACTAATTCCATAAGTCCAAGGGACAAAGCAAGCAGCTATCACAAAAAGCGCCACGCCGATCTTACGACTAAAATCTTTTTGCTGATAAAAATCTTTTCTTTCGCAAACGGGGCAATCACACAGGTTTGACTCAATATGATCGGCAGTGAATTTTGTGGGAACTTGAGTTTGGCAAACATCACAGTCAGCTACCTTAGCATCTAATGATGGATAAACATTAATTCCAGAGCCACATTCAGGGCAGGTAATTTCAACTGTCATCATAGGAACATCCCATAGCCAAAGTACATATATATCGCGCAGAGCTCGCCTATAATAACAAAAAATGTCATTGCGTAAAGCATTCCCGTAGCACTTTGTGTTGAACGTAATTTCAATAGTTTCCAATTAAAAATCGACATGATTCCGATAACAAGATATCCCCAGCCTGCTCTCATCAAAAGCATCAACCAGTTAAAACTATATCCAGCCCCTTTCATTGTTCCCGCTTCATAGAAGTCTAAATTATCAAAAACAAAAATTCCCGCTTGAACGATCTTTATACTAATCACAATCCATAAAATAATATTGGCAATCTGAAGCGGTCTAACCGTTAATTTCGGTACCACTAAGTAATAATGTCCCAGAACCATGGCATAAGAGATGATTCCAAGCAGGGCCATACTAGACATGAAATAAAGGAAAGTCGGCCAGTGGTGGTTAAATGTCATAAAAAATAAAATCACTAAACATATATTCTGAACCACATACAGGAGCCACATGAATACTGATTTTTCGTCATCGTGCAAGAAGCGCACAAGAACCATACAGACCATCGGTATATAGTGAAGTATTGATGGTAGAGAAGTTAAAGAGGCGTATCTAAGATTTAAAAGCGTTGATATAAAAAGTGGTACTAATGCTACAGTTATAATTAATTTAACAAAACCATTACCTGTTAATTTAGAATTTGCTATAGGGGTAAAAAGACTAACACCAAATGCTAGTGATAATAGAAAAATTTCAGTGACCATCAAGATCTGTCCCATAACCTCTCCAAAAATTCTGCCTCATATTGTTTTTTTATATAACCTAAAAAGAGGTCAATAAACTCATGATTTACAGCAGGTATTTTACCTTTTAGATGTTCTGACTTTTTATCGTATTTAAAGGAAAACCAAGATCCCTTTTCTAAAGGGAGATCCTTAAAATTTGAAAAGTGAACATGAAGTAAAATCGTTTTATCTTTTCTTATATAAGAATGTCTCTTAAAAAGCGGGAGATAATTATTAACTACAACTCCAACTTCCTCTTCAACCTCTCTTCGTCCAGCTTCCTCGCTAGACTCCTCGCTTTCTATCTTTCCACCTGGAAACTCCATCATCCCATTTAGGTCATTAAAAGGACCTTCTTCAATCCTTTCCTGCATCCAAAGACTTAGGCCATCAGGCCCAATATCTTTAACAAACATGACAATAGAAACCGGTAAAATCATGACTTAGAGCTATCACGGGTGAAATAAATTGGCCCATTTGACACATTCAGTCTATATAGAGGCATGCAAAATCGCCTGCCCTTTAACAAAGGATCCCTTTTATTCGCTCCCATGGAAGGAGTTACTGAGGAGTCATACAGACTGGCCGTCTCAAAGGCCTTTCCTGAGTGGGACCTATACGCAACCGATTTTTTAAGAGTTCCATCAGAAGGAAACTACAAGACCTCAAAAGTTCTAGGGCATTTTGGCGAATTAGCTTATAAAAATGAAAAGCTTAGAAAGAAAACGACTTTTCAAATCTTAACTTCATCTCGGGCCAATACTCAGCAGACAGTTGAACTTATAGATGCCATTGGCTTTGATCATCTCGACCTAAATATTGGGTGTCCTTCAAAAAAAGTTAATGCTCATAAGGGCGGTGCTTATTTATTAAGTGATATTCCAGCTCTTAGAGAAATTCTAAAAACAATCAGAAGTAATTTTAAAAACTGTTTCACTGTAAAGATTAGAATCGGTTACAAAGACACGAATAATTTCGAAGATCTTTTAAAACTCTTTGAAGATGAGGGTGTCGAAGCCATTACTATACATGGGCGAACTCGTGATCAGCTTTACAGAGGACTTGCGGACTGGAGCTATATCAAAAAAGCCGTTGAGGTTAGCAATCTTCCAATTATTGGCAATGGTGACATTTGGACTACTGCCGATATCAATAGAATGTTTGCAGAGACCGGCTGCCATTCTGTCATGGCCGCAAGAGGAGCTCTGAAAACTCCTTGGCTTGCCACCCTATATAGAGAATATGGTGATGAAATAAATGAGTCCTTTCTTCTACAAGAACGAAAAAAGTTTTTAGAGATTTATTTTTATGAGCTCGATCGAGAATATAAGCGAGAAGGACGAAGTGAAGATCATATTTTAAAAAGATTCAAGGCCTTAAGTCGCTATATTTTTGATGATCTTGAAGAAGGTGATGATTTGAAGAATAATTTTTTAAGATCTAGAAGTTACAACGAATTTTCGGATGTACTTTCTTCAATTTTTTGAAAAGAAGCTTCGTAATATTTCCTATTGGCGTACAACCAAGTTTCTCCAATGATAACCCCAAGTGAACTTGCCAACAAAATCTGAAAGCCCCCCAAGAAAGAAAGTAAAAATGAAAAGATGATTGGGCCAAAATCCCTTGTTAGAAATTTTAGACTAAAACTTGATTCAAAAATTAACTGTTCTTCTACTTTTCTTTCTACCCAATACATAAACCTAAAGAAAGAAAACTTATATTTAGGAGAGCGAACTTTTTCCTTTAGGCCAGGAGTTAAAATTCCCCAAACCCAAAGAAAACTTAGAACAAAAAAAGAAACAAAAAGAGCAGATGCTCCAAAGACGATACCTAAAGCCAAAAACATAAGAGTCATAGGAAAAATAAGGAGGTAATGCCTTTTTAAGGAATCCATTTCATTCATGGATTTAGTCCCCCTGATCTATGAAGAAAAGTTAACTCAGGAAATTGAATATGCGGGGCAGACTTAACAACCATATCGAGAACTCCAATATAGTCATCCAGATTTAACATTGAACCGCGATCGTATTCGTCGAACTCATCCATAACCTCGTCCCACATGGGGGTATCAATCGGTCCTGGATATAAATTGGTAAACCTAACCTTCTTTGATTCCCATTCTTCTTTAAGGGATTCCACTAATCCTTTGAGACCATATTTAGAAGCACAGTAAGCTCCGACATTCGGAAAACCTTTTTGAGCCGCCACGGACAATAGAGTTATATAGTGAGTTTCATTAGGAACAATAAGTTCGGTGGAGTGTTTAAAAACATGGAAGGCACCCATAATATTCGTATCAAGATGATCTCTAAAGACTTTAGATTCTGTTTCAATTATAGGACTGGCATCAAATACACCGGCACATTGAACAATGACCTGTAATCCATCTTCTTGATTTGAGATTTCAGAAAAAAGCTCTTCAACATCAGCTTCCCTTCTAATATCCAGTTCTACATCTATAAAATTATCATGATCTATGGGAGAGCCGGAACGACTGGCCCCGAAGACTGTATAACCTTCTTCTAGAAGATACTGACAGGTTTCAAGGCCAATTCCTGAGGAGGCCCCGGTTACCAGGGCCGTTAAACTACTCATCTTATTTTGCTACGCCAATAGCTTTAGTCTCTCTAAGAACAGTTACTTTAATTGTTCCTGGGTAAGACATTTCTTCTTCAATTTTCTTAGCAATATCTCTTGAGAGCATAACCGTCTGCTGATCATCAACCTTATCATTCTCAACGAAGACACGTACTTCACGTCCACCACTGATGGCATATGACTTATTAACGCCTTCAAATGAGTTAACGATTTGCTCAATATCAGTTAGACGAGAAACATAAGATTCCATCATGGCCTTACGAGCACCCGGACGAGCACCACTCAAGGCATCACCTGCTGCAACTAAGTGAGCAAGAACGCTTTCTGGTTTTTCATCATCGTGGTGAGCACGGATAGCATGAACGATATCTGGAGCTTCACCGTATTTCTTAGCAAAGTCAGCACCAATAACAGCGTGCGATCCTTCAGCTGAAGCATCAATAACTTTACCAATATCGTGAAGTAGACCAGCTCTTCTTGCTTGCTTAACATTCAGACCCATCTCAGCGGCCATAGCACCACATATAAATGCGGCTTCGAGAGCATGCTGATATTGATTTTGTGTATATGAGGTTCTCCAGTTAAGAGCGCCAACAAGTTTTAATATTTCAGGGTGAATACCGTGAACACCAATTTCCATTTGAGCTTTTTCACCAAGGGCAAGCATTTGCTTTTCCATCTCAGCTTTAGACTTGTCATGGAACTCTTCAATCTTAGCCGGGTGAATACGACCATCAGCGATAAGTTTTGCAATGGTCTGACGAGCGATTTCTCTTCTTACAACATTGAATGAAGAAATAACGACTACTTCAGGTGTATCATCAATAATTAAATCAACACCACAGATTTGTTCAAAGGCACGAATATTTCGCCCCTCACGACCAATCAAGCGGCCTTTAACATCATCAGAAGGAAGATCAACAGCTGAGATCGATTTCTCCGCCACATACTCTCCAGCAAATCTTTGTATAGCGATTCCCACAATTCTTTTAGATTTCTCTTCCGCTTCATTTTTGGCTTCTTCTTCAAGATCACCATATTTTTTAGCGAAATCAACTTTCGCTTCTTCTTCCATTGTTTGGATAAGAATTGTTTTCGCTTCCTCACGAGACATGCCACTAACTTCGGCAACTCTATTAGAAAGTTCAGTTTGCTTTTCCTTATACTTACCAACTTCGACTTCAACACGTTTAATCTCTTCGCCTAGCTCCTTCTCTCTTGAAGCAACTCGCTCGACATCTTTTTCATGATCTTCAATTCTTTGCTCAAACTTAGCTTCACGTTTTTGAAGTTCACCGTCTTGGCTCTTCCAATCGTTGCGAAGCTTTTTAATCTCTTCTTCTACTTGTTCTTTTTCTTCTCGGGCGGCGTGCTTGGCATCTTTACGAGCCTTGTACTTGATATCGTTGGCATCTTTTTTCGCTTTTTCAATAATCTCGTCAGCTTTACCTTCACGTTTCTTAACGTCGGCCATAACTGCAGCGTGGCGAACAAACCAACCAATCCCCGCCCCGATAACAGCTGCTAAAACTGCTGCTAAAACTAGGGTCGTATCCATGGTTATCTCCTTTTAAGGATTACTAGATTTAAAATATTAGAACTTCATTGTCCGTTATCAGCCCGTCCATTTTGACATCGTGATTTTCAGTTGGGACCTGATCTAATATTTGTTCTCTAGTACATATTCCTATTTTTAAACCGTTAAAATTCTTTAAATACTTATCATAAAACCCTTTCCCTCTTCCTAGTCTCTCTCCAGTGCGGCTAAAGCCTAAACCGGGGACTAACAATAGGTCAGGAACGACTTCTCTTGCATCTGCTTTTGGGCTTTTAATCGTCACACCAAAAACGCGAGTTCCAATCAAATCGTCATAACGAGTATGGAAAAAAATCATCTCTCCGTTCTCATTAGTTCCAGGGAAAGCAAGCTTATCAGCAAAGTCACTTAGTTCTAATTGCCAATTAACTTCATCATCCATTGGCGCAAAGCCACCGATGATCCCTGTAGATGAAAAGTTTTGGGAAATGAGAAAACCTAGGATATTTTTAGAAACGTCCTGACTTCTCTTGAGCCATATATCTTCGGTGAATTCGGCTAGCTTAGCCTTCACACTCTTACGAGCATCACCTTTTGATAAGTTCACTTTTGAATTAAGTCGTTGCCGGAGAGACTTCTTCAATAAACTTCAAGGCATCACCAGCAGTTAGCTGAAGTGTTTCGATTGCATCTTTGCATTCAGTTTCCATTGAAACTTTTTCTGATGCAATTTGTAGCGCTGTTAAAATCGCTACTTGTCCTTGGTCTAATTGAGGAACTCTATCTTTAATCTTATTAGCTTCACTTCGAACATACTCAACAATATCTTCTGCAATCTGCGCATTCGCAAACTGATCAGGCCTAAACCTAACCTTGAAACCTAAGACGTCAAAATCCAAATTTTCTTTTTCACTATTCATCTAAAAATAGAATAGTGCTATAAAGAGGTCACGTCAATTTAGACACGAGGTATTAGGCTGGCTGAGTCATGTCCAAAAGTGCCGATAGATATTCATCTAGGTTGAATATATCTAAATCATCCACACTTTCACCCACTCCAATATAAGTTATTGGCACTTTCAGTTGCTGCACAATCCCAATTGCTGATCCGGCCTTTGAAGAGCCATCACATTTTGTAAATATTAGACCAGATAACTCAAGTGCTTTATTGAACTCCTCAGCTTGGCGAAGAGCATTTTGACCCGTAATGGCATCGATAACAAGTAATGTATGATGCGGGGCTGTTTCATCGAGCTTTTTCAGAACATTTTTGCTTTTGGTCAGCTCTTCCATCAAATTACCTTTTGTATGGAGTCGACCCGCCGTATCTAAAATGCAATAGTCTGCTTTTTCATTTATGGCCTGCTGAAGAGCATCGTAGCCAACTCCGCTTGGGTTAGCACCTTCTTTGGCCCTTACCATCTGAGCTCCGGCCCGTTCGCACCAAACTTCAAGCTGATCCACGGCCGCGGCCCTAAACGTATCACAAGCTCCAACAACGACCTTGGCCCCTTGACCTGTTAGTTTGGTAGCAAGCTTTCCAATAGTCGTTGTCTTACCAGCGCCGTTAACACCAACGACCATGATAACTTTTGTCTCGCCTTTATTGGCCGGATCAAAATTATAAAGTTCTTTAGAGACTTCTTTTTGAATTCCATCCATCTTTGAGGAGAGAAAGTTAAATAAAAATTCCTTAAACTGCTCTTCTCCAAAGCCTTCTTTTTTAAGCTTTTCGTTGAGCTCGTCCATTAATTCAGCGACAGTACCCGGACCAATATCCGCTCCATAAAGAAGTTCTTCTATTTCTTCAATTGAATCTTCACTTAGTGCATTTCCGGTAAATATATTTCCTAATTTTCCCCAAACTTCAGATCTTGACTGACTAAGTCCTTTTCTGAGTCTCTCCCCCCAAGTCACTTTTGGTCTTTCAGGAATATCTTCTTTTATTTCTTCAGTTTTTTCTTCAAGTACAGGTACCGCGGCGGGCTTAGGAATAGGAGCAGGTGTAGGCTTTTCTTTAGCTACTTTTTTTTCCTCAGGTTTATATTCGATCTGAGGTTCTGATTTTTTAAGAACTAAAGTTCCCGATGCCAATAATAAATAAAATAGTGAGATTAGACCCCAAAGATCACCAAGATTTGCTGCTCCCGAGATACCCAACATTTCATAAAAAGATTGAACTAATTCCATATATTCCTCTGTAATTGAAAAGCCTGATGATACTTTCTAGAAAGCGTTTGGCAAGTTTGACAGCATTTCCTGCAATGCGATACTTTCCTTTAAATGAATGACGCCCGTAAGACCTTATTCACTGGTTTAAAAGACCTTAGAAATTTCTTTGATAAAAGAAACTTTATGGAGGTTGCTACCCCGCCCATGGTTCAAAACCCTGGAATGGAAGTGCATATTCACCCCTTTAAAGTAAATCGCGCTATCGATAACTCAGACACCGAGTTATATCTTCAAACTTCACCTGAGTTTGCCATGAAAGAGCTCTTAAGTGAGGGCTTTGAAAAGATTTATAATATTTCTTATTGTTTTAGGGACGAGCCAAGAAGCTCAACCCATAGACCTCAATTTCTGATGCTTGAATGGTATAGGGCCAATAGTGATTACAGTTCTATAAAGCAGGACTGCCGTGAACTCGTCCTAGAACTTCCAAATTCACCTTTTAAAAAAATAGAAAAGGTAACGGTTTCAGATTTATTTTTAGAATTTTGTCAGTTTGATATTCTTGATTTCTTAGATAAAGAAGACCTTTTTAAAAAGATCACCTCAGATTTTAGTGAGCTCTCCATTACAAAAGAGCTCCCATGGGAAGATTTATTTTTCATGCTTTTCCTAAATAAGATTGAGGTTCAGTTTAAAAACTTCCCGGCACTTATTGTAGACGAATATCCTGCTCCTCTTAAAGCTCTCTCTACTCTAAAGCCAGATGATCATAGGATTTGCCAGCGTTTTGAGTTGTACTTAAATGGACTAGAGGTAGCGAATTGTTTTAATGAACTTATTGACCCCATCGAACAAAAGAGCCGTTTTGATTCTGATTCTATCAAGAAAAAGAAGCTCTATAACTATAGCCTGCCTGAACCTAAAGAATTTTATAATAGCTTAGAAAAAGGTCTTGCCCCTTCGGCTGGGGTAGCCTTAGGGGTAGAAAGATTATTAATGGCCATCCACAATAGAGATGACCTCTTTTTTAATTAAGGCTGTTAAACACCTTATGTATTTTTATAATCACTTCTGATTTTATATGCTGGTCAGGCACTTTTGCCGCCCAGTTCCTATGACTTAACTTTCGTGAAGACTTTCGAATTTTATTTTTCCATACGTCTGGATACTTTTCGGCTAACTCTCCTGATAGAACAGCATACCAACTATAAAGATTATCCCGATTAGAAGCTAAGTACTCATCAACAATCTCAAGACTTCTTTCAGTGGCGATTCTTTTAAGAGTATAAAAATTCACCTTCTCTAGAGTCTTCTTTTTAATCGACTTATTTAAGAAACGGGGGAAAAAATATGTAGCGAACTCGATAACAGAATCATTTATAGGACTATCATAATTCTCTAATCCTCTATAAGTGTTATCTAAAACAAGTGCTCTATAAACTCCTTCTCTCGTTCCTCCTTGGGAAAGAATGCTAAACCATCTGCTTAGCTCATCTTTATTTCCTTTTACTTTTCTCGTTGAGGTATAAAGTTCATCTACAAAGACATAGTCCAGCTTTGCTTTCTTATCTTTAGAGATCTTCTTTTCTTTTTCATCCACTCCAGTATTACAATTCACACATTTAGAGGCTGACTTACTAACTTTTGGGATTTCAGGAAGTTCCACTACGTCAGGGGCTTTTCCCAATATCTTAGTGGCCGTATCTGCTCCCAAAAATTTCACTATATAAGGACGAACTTTCTCCTTAATATCTGCCATTCCAGCATGACTGGGGTTTGAATAGCACAGGAAACTAAGCCCTATAATGATAGCGATCTTCTTAAACACGACTCCCTCCTGGAGCAAAATTATCTAACTCCTTTAAATTTAACATTTTATTCACAATTGGAGCAGATGGGCAGATAAGTTCCTGTAATTAAATAATATAGCCTAAATCTACGCCTCTAAGTCGTGGCAATTGCGTGTGAAGGAATCTTGATATTTAGGGGGCAAATTTTGCCTAACTCACTAAAATCGCTCAGGAAACAAATCTTACTAAATATTCATGTGAAAGACGTCGATAATGAAACGTATGAAAAGTTATGTTTTCAAAATTCTATTGATTACTTTCTCCCTGACCCTGGCCAGCTGTATGCCAGATTCTCTTACTAAGTTCAAAGAGGATCCACCAAAGAAAGCCACAAATACTGATAACAGCGGTGGTACCGTTACAGTAATTCCACCGGATCTTCATCCGACGGCCGGAATAATTTGTTCATCAGGTAACGGAAACGCAACAATAGAAGCAACTGCCGCAAACTTGGTCGTTTCATCTTCTTTTGCTGGTACACCTTTTGCTCTTTCTACAGACCCAAGTTTTTTAACAGAACCATATTCTGAAGACGGTACTGCAGTAAACCCAAGACATGAATTCATTGTTATTGGTAATGGCAATACCGCGCTCACAGGACTTGATGACGGAACTGCAGCAAATGCAGGTACGAACGTAGGTATTATTTGTGAATTTGCTGATGATCAAGTTCCTACAGCTTTTGATAATACTGAACTAGACAGTCTTATCACTTGGTCTGTTTCACCGACCCTTCCGACTGGTCTAACTCAAACTGGTCCAGATATTACAGGTTCTCTTAGTGGTTTTAACGAGCTTACTTCATACGCCATTACGGCAACAAATGCTTCTACCGGCACTAACTATACAGAAAACGTAGAAATTGCTTCAAGTAGAGAAATCGCAAATACTGATATCTTTTATACTCAATATAATGGTGCTTTATATGCCATTACCGTAAGTGATGCTTCAAACTTTATTGCAAATCATATTGTTTTAAA
>JAIBDQ010000149.1 GCA_024686135.1 Halobacteriovorax sp.
AGGGGCGTACACTTTGGCTCAAGAATAACTTTCCAAGATGATTACGTATATTTTGGCATGGGAGATCGCGGTGTTCGCGAGAATGGGCAAGATCTAAGTAATCATAGTGGCTCTATTATGCGCCTTCATAAAGACGGGCGTGTTCCAAAAGATAATCCCTTTATAAAAAATAAAAAGGCTCAGCCTGAAATCTGGACCTACGGTCATAGGAACCCTCAAGGCCTTGTCTTTGACGAAAAAAGAAAAATTCTCTGGGAAATGGAACACGGACCAAGAGGCGGTGATGAAATAAATATTTTAACGAAAGGCTCTAACTACGGTTGGCCCAAACAGGGTCTTGGAAAAGAATATTGGGGCCCTATGAGAGTTGGTAAAGCAAAGGTTAAAGGAACCATTGGCCCCGTTAAGTTCTATGTTCCCTCCATCGCTCCCTGTGGTTTAGAAGTTTATTCTGGGAAAGTATTTAAAAAATGGGAAGGAGACTTATTCTCTGGTGCTTTAAAACTTAAGCATTTAAATCGAGTCGTTATAAAAAATAAAAAGGCCGTAAAAGAAGAGAGACTTCTAGGAGAACTTGGAAGAAGAGTCCGATCAGTTAGAGAAGGACCGGATGGCCTTCTCTATTTTTCAACTGATAACGGAAAAATCTATAGAATTAAACCTGGAACTTAATACTTAACTGAGCAACCATAGGCCTTTGTCTTTGCGACCTTAATTTTTTTACCATCAAGGGCCGCGTCAAGTGCATCGTATACATAATTATCTGCTGTTTTTAAGTCTTTTATATCAGCTGAGCGTATAGAATCGATGGCACCTTGATAAACGAGCTTTCCTTTCGGATCAATAATATACATATGAGGAGTTGTTTTTGCTTCAAAAAGTTTTCCAATTCTTCCTCCCTTATCTAACAAAAGAGAGTAGGCATTCATCCCTTCTTTTTTATACATGGCCTCAGCTGCTTTCTTATCAGCAAGGTGACCTTGCTTCCCAGGGGCAGAACTATTGATAGTTAGCCAAGCAACCTTTGATTTAAAGTGCTTTTGAAGCTTCTGCATGCTTTTACTATCATAATGCTTTCTTACAAAAGGGCAGCCGTCGTTGTACCATTCTAAAACAATATACTTCCCTTTATGTTCAGAAAGATTCGTATCTTTTGGGTAACCTTTAAGCTCAAAGAATGGGATTTCAGCCCCTATCTCAAAGGCCTGAGTAGAAAAGCTAATCATAAATAAACAAACAAGAGTTAGTAATTTCATGGGTTCTCCTTTTGTGGGAGATTATAATAGATATTAATCTAGAGGTCTTCGAAATTGTTCTCGGCCCACTTCTTAAAGGCCTCGACGACCTCTTTAGTCGGGATTGGACGTTTTGGATTACCATTATTATCGAGTTCAGGCATACAGCTACCTAAATCACAACCAAACTCGGTATAGAAGATAATATCATCGGCATTATCAATCACATCCTGTTTAGTTTCAAAAGAAACCCGACCTGAATTACTATTGTGGCAGGCAAGACAGCTCACTTTTATGTAATTTTCATGAATGCTTTTATAGTTAGGGCCAATAGGTTCTTGCTGAATCACCATGGGCGGAAGTGTTCCGTCCCTAAGCTGCAAGACCCCCTTTTCTTTATTTAAGGGATTGCAAGAGGACAGGAGTCCTCCTGCAATAAGGCAGAGAAATATAGGTTTAACGAAAGATGCCATGTCCCCTCTTTCTTAGGGCATCCATTTCCTTTAAGAGGGCAAGTGCCGAAGGCCTGTCCATAGGATTGGTGCCAAAGGCATCTTCGAGAAGTACTGTCTTTTCAAGCAGCATTCCCATAAGTCCTCTGTATCTTGCAACTAACTCAGCATCATCAGGACTAATACCTTCAGGTAAAACGTCCATGGCCTTTGTGATATTGTCCTTTAACCTGGCCACAACTTCTTTTTCAACATCAGAGTTCATCCCTCTCGCCGCTGATTGAAAAGTCGTTTTAAAATCTTTCCCAATTTGCTCCATCAAAGGCTTGAGCTCATTGGCCGTGGCAGGAGCTGAAAACAGCACTGCACTTAGTAAACTTAATCCGATCATTAGTACTCGCATATTCTTCTCCTTAGTTATTTAGATATGCTCTTAATCTGTTCTAACCTTAGCCAAGTATTCTTGAAATAACTAATAATGCATAGTATATATATCTATAAGGAATACTTATGGATATCTTAAAAAATGAATATGAATACTTTCTGGTTCTTTGTGAAACCCCAAATATTTCAAGGGCTTCAGAGATTCTAGGTATGCAGCAGGGCTCTCTTTCAAAGGCGCTCAAGAAACTAGAGGATAGCTTTCAAGGAAAATTGTTCGTCAGGCAAGGAAGAGGACTAAGGCAAACAGAGTTAGGACTTTTGGTTCAAAAACAGATTTTAAAGTTAAAAGATGATTGGCAACTAGGATTAGAAAAAGACAGAGAGTCCTTAAGGCAAGTGGCCGGAAGAATAAAAATCGGAGCTCATCAAATCACGGCCATAGATATCCTTTCCAAAGTAGTTCCTAGGTTAAATGAAAAATACAGTGAGCTTCAACTGGATATGGTTTTTAAAACATCCAATTTTATTACTCGTGATGTGATTGAGCATGAACTAGATTTTGGCTTTGTAGCAAATCCGATTAAGCATCCTAATCTTGTTATAAAAAAGGTAAGAAAAGACTTTATTGGTCTTTGGACTAAGAATTTAAAGAATCACGACAAAGTTATTTATTATAATCCCGATATGATAGAGGTATCTAAAGTTTTAAAAAAATATAAAGACTACAAACATGTTCCCGTAAGTGATTATGAAGTGCTGGCACAGTTTGCCGTTCAAAGTCACGGTATTACAATTCTTCCTAACCCAGTTGCTGAGAGATATAAGAAGTTAAAAAACTTTGGGGAAAAATTATTGGAAGTGGATATTTGCTTGATCTATCACGTGGATAGACCAAGAACACATACCTTTAAGAAAGTTTTAGAAGAACTTAGACCCTAGGACGAGGTTTTCTAGTTGAACTAGCCCCGCGGCGACTACCTTTAGAACCACTATCCTCTTGTTTTCTATCGCGAGAACCACCTGTTCTTGAGCGATTATTTCGTCCGCCTCCGCGAGCATCACGTCCACCACGCTTGCGGTCTCTTCCACCACTGCGGCCTGAAAAGCTTCTTCCGCCGCCTCTCTTCTCGCCTGTATCTTTGGCGTCTAATTCACCAAGGTCTTGATAGCGACGTAGGTCTTTTCTAAACTTTTGAGAGAATAAAACCTTTAGGATCTGATCTTTACTTAGACCTTGTAATGATTCTTTAAAGACATCATATGTTTCATCAACTTTAAACTCATCACCCTTTTCCATAACACTATCAACAAGATTCGACATTCGAGCCAATTCCTTATTAACGAGTGCTACCTTCAACTGTGGAACAGTTGGAAGCTTTGCTGGAGTTAGAGTTGTTTTCACAAATCTCTCTAGATAACGAAGTTTTCCTCTTTGAAAAGGATCAATCAGTGTATACGCCTTCCCTTTTGTTCCAGCTCTACCAGTTCTTCCTATTCTATGGACGTAGGATTCCATATCTTGTGGGAATCCAAAGTTGATAACATGAGTAAGGTTATTTACGTCAATCCCTCTAGCGGCGACGTCAGTGCAAATAAGTAGGCTTAAGTAACCTGACTTGAACTTCTTCATGGCCGCATCTCTTTGCGACTGATTTAAGTCTCCGTGTAAGACGTCTACTTTATAACCTCTCGTAAGGAGTTCTGATCCGATTTCACCAACTTCACGCTTTGTCTTACAAAAAACAATCCCGTACATATCAGTTTCATAATCAAGTAGTCTACAGAGAGCTTCCATTTGATGTTTTGGACGGATAAGAAAGTACTTCTGCTCAATATCAGCATTGCTTAAAGATTTCTTTTCAATCTTTAATATCTCTGGATCTTTGAATTCTTTATTTACTAAGTTAATAATCGGCTTAGGCATAGTGGCCGAGAACATCCAGATATTTCTATCTACAGGTAATGCTTTTAGGATTTCTTGAACATCTTCAAGAAAGCCCATATTTAGCATTTCATCTGCTTCATCAAGAATTAATTGTTTTGTATTTTGTAGTCTAAGAACTCCACGTTTCATTAGGTCCATAATTCGACCAGTTGTCCCTACTACAATTTGAGGTCTGTTTTTTCTTAAACCATTAATCTGCTTATCGTATGATGTTCCGCCATAAACAGTAAGAGTTCTTATGTCTAAGTTCTTTCCAAACTTTCTAATTTCTTCATGAACCTGATTGGCAAGCTCTCTAGTTGGCGCAAGAATTAAGGCCTGAACCTCATTACTTTTAAAATCAATTTGCGAAAGAAGTGGAAGGACAAAGGCCGCCGTTTTACCGGTTCCCGTTTGTGCTTGCCCAACGAAATCAACATTACCTTGTAAAAGTGTTGGTATAGCTTTTTCTTGTATCTCTGAAGGAGATGTAAATCCCTCGTCTTCGATGGCCCGAAGTAGTTCTTTAGAAAGATTTAAGTCTTCAAAATTCATAGTTTTTTCCCAATTAAATTAGGTCGTAAACTATCGTTTTTAGAAGCCTTTGCCCAATCATAGGGTAATTCCTACAATCGGACAAAAAGCTTAATAATTTTAAATGGTTAAGCACCCTCTCGAGTAACTTTTCCACGGAATGGTTCACCAGTGAGATTGGTAATTTCCTGCGGGAAGTGATCTAAAATCCAAGATACAACATCTTTAATTGAGACCATACCCACTGGCTTTTCATCTTCATCAACAATTGGGACATGCCGGTAACCACCCACATGCATGTTATTTAAAACATAAGCGATGGCATCTTCTTCTTGAAGAGTCTGCGGATTAACCGTCATAACATCACTGGCCTTTAAAGATTTCCAATCGTCTTTAAGTCCTAATACTTTCATAAGAAGATCACGTTCCGTTAAAATTCCAGAAAGTTCTGCTGCTTTTGTTAATACAACTGAACCAATTTTCTTTTCCTGCATTAGCTTTACAACATCACCTAGTGAAGTGTTTTCATCTAAGGCAATAACAGAAGGTTTTCTAATATTTTTGATTGGTAGTTTAAAAGAGTCCGAAGAAAGACTCGTACCTCTTGCATCTTGTTCTTTTGCAATTTTTTGTTCTTCCTTTAATTGATCATCCATAAGGGACATAAATCCTCCAACTAAATAAATTTTATAAAACCAAATTATACCATAAATTCTTATCTAATTTTTATATGGTAAATGCTGTGAAAACTGACTTATAACCTCGCGATTATGGGCATTATGATCTTTCAAATGCTCTTTGATTGCTTGATAAAAATGTTTTTCTCTTAGATGGTGATAACTAGTAATAACCACGGGTTCAAAGCCTCTAACCAGTTTATGCTCCCCCTGGGCACCCGCTTCAAACAGTGGAATTTTCTCTTCAAAACAAAGTTCCATTCCTAAGTAATAGCAAAGTTCAAAATGAAGAAAGGGAAATTCTTTTTCATAAAACGGATCGATCCCCCAGTAACGACCGTAAAGAGATTCCTCTCCCGCAATAAATAGGCTCATTGCAATAAGCTCTTCCCCCTTATAAGCAAGTGCGATCCGCAAGCTATCTTCCATAAAATGTGGAAGTAATTCAAAGAAGTTTTGATTTAAGTAGGCATAACTTTGTTTTTTACCAATCGTACTAAGGTATAAATTAAAGATTCTCTTCATTAAATCTTCATCAATATCTGAGCCTTTTCTCCATTTGATCTCTAGGCCTGCATCTTTAACGGCCTTTCTTTCTTTTTTAATATTTTTTCTTTTACGCATTTTTAAAAAAGAAAGAAAATCCTCAAAGTTCTCGTACTTATTAAAAAAATGGTACTGTAATGTTTCCTTTAAAAGATAATCATTTCCCTGAAGCCATTTGTTTTCTGTATTATTTGTAAAAAGAAAATGCTGGGAAGAAATCATCTTATTTTCTAGATAAAACTTTTTTGATTTTTCTAGGGTTTCTTCAATATCTGTTCCAATCACTTTAGGTGCATTGATAGGGGTAAAAGGAAGAGCGTGGATAATCTTTGGGTAATAAGCAGCACCGTGACGCTCATAGAATTCTGCCCAGGCCCAATCAAAAATATACTCTCCATAGGAATGATTCTTTATATATCCAGGTAATACTGAAGATTCTCCCTCAATAAAAAAAGGCTCCCAACCACTTTCACGCCCAAGTAAGCCTGCGGCTTCTAAAAGACGATGAAAACGGCCATCACAAAATGGATGTTCACTCTTAAATTCCATAGCCTATCTTACCAAGAGAAAAAGAACTTGCTACACTTATTGCTATGACAAAAGATGAACTTATAGAAAAAATGCAGTTGGAGCGTCACCCAGAAGGTGGTGCCTTTAAAGAAACCTATCGTTCAGGGATAGAATTAGAATTCCTAGGATTTGAAGGCAAGAGATCAACATCGACGGCCATCTATTTTCTGATTGGCGGAGATGATATCTCAGCATTTCACAGAATCAAGTCAGATGAGATGTGGCACTTTTATAAGGGCTCCCCAATTACAATTGTAGAGATCACTCCTAAGGGCGAGCTAATTAAGACTCAAGTGGGAAATGATCTAAATTTTCAGTATATAGTTAAGGCGGGACATTGGTTTGCCAGCTTTTCTAGTGGTGAGTATAGCCTCGTGGGCTGCACAGTCTCTCCTGGCTTTGATTTCAATGACTTTGAGATGGCCAATAGGCAGGAACTGATTTCCAAGTTTCCAGAACATCGTGATATAATTACAAAGCTAACATGAAAAAAATAATTCTCGCTTTATTCATCATTCCCCTTTTCGTTTCCTCAGGCGACTACAAGCCAAAGCCATATGTACCAAAGCCTTACAAACCAAAGGCCACTAGCAACCCCGCTCCATCAAGCAAAAATGCTGATGCAGACAGAAATTATAAATATATTGAAGATGATCCAAAACCAAGAAAAGAAAATGATCTAAAAGATTATGTTTTTAGCCTTCCTAGAAAAAATGTGACCATTAATAATTTTAGTTATCAGCAGGCGAAGTTCACCTTAAAAGGAACGTATAAAAAAGAAATAGATCTTACGGATTTTTTAAAAAGACTAAAGAAATCGATTAGGTCTGATAATAAATTCGATTTGAAAACCCATGAAACTAGCTTTGCTGGTTCTAAAACTCGTCACTACGAAGTCACTGCAGATAATCTTTTTTAAAAATGTTCCTCGATATTCGAGATAAATTCTTTAATTTCATCTCTTACTCTTCTGTAGACATCAAGAGCCTCATCGCCACTTAACTCTTTGGCCAGCCTTGGTGGATCATCAAAACCAAAATGAAGTACTTTTCCACCGGGGAAAATCGGACAATTCTCATTGGCATCGGAACAAACGGTAACGACGTAATCCATAACAACATCTTTTATATCTTCTGTAGTTTTTGAGTAATGACCTGAAATATCAACGCCGGCTTCTTTCATCACCTGAACTGCAAGTGGATTTAGACCATGCTTCTTTGTTCCCGCAGAATAAAACTCATAAGAGTCACCTTTTAAATGCCTGCCAAAACCTTCACCCATTTGTGAACGACATGAGTTGCCTGTGC
>JAIBDQ010000165.1 GCA_024686135.1 Halobacteriovorax sp.
TAATCAACTTGGAAAAGAGTTCGATGACAGCACTCCTTACTACTCAGCTCAATTTAATGATCCTGATAATCCTACAAAAAATGAATGTATTAGATGTAATCCTGGTGGCGAAAAAGTTGTTCGTATTTGCTATGACAAAAAGTCTGATCTTGCTTCACTTGAAAGAGAAGAAGCGGCAGAACCAATAACCACAGAGGGCTCTGAGCTAAGTGCCTGTCAAGAAAAGTTCCAAGATCCCCCGGCCACAGGTTACCAAGTAACGGGAAGAGGGATTTCTTGTTTTAATGGGAAAAGCGCAATCGGTACAGTAACTAACGCTGAAGTCGCGCAAGCAATAAAAGATTCAGAGGAACGAAAAAAAGCAGAAGCTAGAGGTAAGGCTGAAAAAGTTTCTGAATTTATAAAGGCCGTTCAAGGTAGCATTACATCTAGCCCTGTCGGTGAAAACCCTCTTAGTGTAAAACTTGTTCAAAAAAATAGTATCTTGGCCAGTGAAGATAGTCTATTTGGTAAATGTGAGCAAATGCTTGATAGTGGATGGGATACAATTATTGACGCCGTAAAAGCCGGTTCAGATGAAGCTGCAATTGCAAAATCTTTTAATAAGTCTTATGCATCAGTCTTTAAAATCTTAGTGGATAATATGTACGCGGTTAAGGAAACTGTGGAAGGTAGCCCTGATAAGACATCAGAAAACGCGATCTTAATAAATAAGGCCATATCAAAAAACCTTTCATTGGCCAAAATTCAATACGATAGAATTCAAATGTGTACGGCAATGGCCTTCATGACAGATAGGGTTGACTATAGTGACTCTGAAACTCTTAGCGCCGAAGAAAAAAGCTCAAAAAAGAAGTCCTTTGATGGAAAAATTGTTGCTAAGAAAAGAGGGGTTGAAACCCAAGATTATCCTGCCTGTGATAAGGCCATCAACTTATACAATGGTGCCTTTATAGGAAAGCAGGCCATGAATATTGGTCAACAGTTTCAATTTCAAGAAGCAGCTATGGACGCTAAAGATACTGCAATTCAAAATCAAGAGGATATTACTTCGGGTATGAAAGCTCAGCAAGAAATGGTTGATGAGCAAAAGAAAATTATGGATGCACGAACTGCTTTTGAAGGAGCCAAGGGAGCTGCTCTGTTTGTTGCTTGGCAAGGAATACCTACACGAGAAGAGATGATTACAGCTTGTAATACAAGAATGGATCAAGACGGAGCCGGTGGTCAAAATGCTTATGCAGCCTATATCAATGCCGTCCATACAGCCGCAACAAATGTTTTTGGTATTACTGACTTTCAGGTAGGAATTGTAGACAGCTCTCCAGATAACAACTCAGTTTCAGCTGCTGAAAGATTTGGCTTAGACTTTGGTGCAAAGGAAGATAATAAATCTGCTACCGAACTTACAAATTATTGTAATCCAAGTGAAACAACAATTTGTACTGCTCCACCGCAAGGGGGAACTAACCCGAAGGCTTGTGCAAACACTGGTATTAAAAAGAATAAAACTTCTTTGGCCATGAATGAAGTAAGTTGTAAAGAAGCTATCTTCAAGGCCATGACCGACGCCGGTGTTGAAATGGCCACGAATATGCTGAAGTCAAAACTTCTTGATGATCAATCGGATAAAATTGGTGATGCCATCGCAAATGTTAAATCTTTTGATGATGACAACCCTGCTCCTCAGTTTGAAGAGTTCAATTCTGATATTTGTCAGGTAGATCCTGCAGCTCCAGAGTGTGCCGGGGTTGATCCGGTTTTTGATAGAGGAAGAGGATTTAGTGGAAATGGAATTAATGTATCTGGTTTTCAAAGAGCTGGAACAAATACAAGTCTAGGAACTCAAGCAGACCGTGAGTTTGACTCTACTGAAGATAATGAAAAAGAAGGACGCGGAAAAGGTGTTAATGGAATCGGAACAACGATTGGAGCACCTACTAACTCGACAGCATTTACCGATGGAGTCCCTGGCGCAGCTGGCATGAAAAAAGGCGGCGGTGGCGGCGGCGGTGGCGGCGGTGGCGGCGGTGTTGGCGCAGCAGCTTCCTCAGGTGGAGGCGGCGGTGGTGTCGGTGGCGGCGGCGGTGGTCGTAGCTTCTCTGGAGGAAGTGGAAAGAGAGTTTCTTTTTCTGGTGGTAAAGGCGGAGGTCTCTCATTTGGCGGAGGTCGCGGCGGCCGAAGTAAGAGTAGCGGGAAAAAAGGTGGAAACCCATTTTCTAAATTCTTTAAAAACAAAAAAGGAAAGAAAGGTAAAACTCTTAACTTCAGAGGTGTCGCTTCTGTTGGTAAGAAAAAAGATAGCCTCTTCGGTATGATCTCTAGCAGATACAATGCCGTTAGTAAGGAGAGACTCCTTCAATACAAAAAAACAGATGGTAAAAAGTAGAAAGTTGAAGAACCCAAATATAGAGAGAGAACTAAGGCCCTTCGTATGAAGGGCCTTTTTGCGCCCTAACCTACTGATATCTCGCTGTCAGATTCTCGACACTCCGTGTAAATACTTCAAAGCTGGCACCTCCGAATAGTCTGACATGGTAAAAATAAGTGTTAATTAATTTTGAGGATGCCCATATGAAATTAAAGACAGCCCTACTCGTGCTAAGCCTTTCTTCTGGAGTCATGGCCAGTGAAGTTGATAGCTTTACCGGCAGATTTGAACCCCTAGAAGACTCTCTTGAGAAAGTTAATATCAAAGCCAATGACTTACTTAAAAAAGGTATTCGCCTTGCTAATGAAGAAGGCAAAGGCTGCGATGAAAAAAGACTATATAAAGTCCTTCGAAAGAGATTCAGAAATAAATACACCGATGAATTTTCTCAGTGGGCCTATCAGACCCCTGAATTAGATAGAGTTATAACTCCAGTTATAAAAAGCATTTACCGTGATTGGACGGCAGCTCAAGCTCCTGTTCCTGGTGGCTGGGCCAGATGGGTTAAAGACCCATCAGCTTCAATGTTACTGGTTAACGGTGAGTATATTGGTGATGATAAGTTTGAGCATTTCTTCGGTAGTGGATTTGCTTACTTTAAAAAGAATTACCTCAAGAAAAAAGGCCTAGCTGAGGCGCTTAAGCACGGCTTTAGAGCTGAAACTGGTTATATGGGTGCAACTACTACAGGTGTTATGGCCTACGGTGATTTAACTGCTAATTTTAATGGAATGCGCTTTTGGAATCATATGCTTCAGCAGCGAGAAGATATTCTCGGTAAAAATGTTGGACCATACTTAAAATGCGAAAATGATCAGTGGAAAAAAGTAGAAGAAAACCCAATTAATTTTGCTAACTATATAGATGCGGCCTTCGATGAAGGAATTAACTGCTCTGCTTTTAATGGAGAAAAGTTAGTCGTAAAAATAAAAGCACGATTAAGAGAACTCTCAAGAGATACTGGAATTAAACATACTTGCCCGATGAATAAGAAAAAGCTTAGAGCTGTATGGAAAAAATACGGAAAATACTCAGCCTTTCTAATCAATGTTGAAGGTCATAGAAATAGACCAAAAATGAAATTTGAAGAGTACATGAGATTAACACCAGAAAAAATAGAAGCTAAAACTGGCTTTAGACCTTAGTCCTGAAGATCACTGGGGCCTTTCTGGGCCCCTCACTGCATTTAGACCCCACCCTAACCCATTGAAATTCGTTATAATAAGTTGGCAGGCCTTTTGTATTAATAAAAGGCAGGAAAACCCTTTTTCAGGGAATGCAGTGGAGGCATTATGAAAAAGACAACGATAAAGTCAGAGTCAGTAACTCTAGTATTCGATAGAAAAGACCTTTATATGGCCCTGGAAGGCTTTGTAATCGTAGGTCTGTTCTTACTTATGTGGAGTTAGACTTTTTTAAAAAAGGTAGCTTGTCCTGAAGCTACCTGACCCGTAGGATTAAAGTCAGGAAGACATTAATCAAAAAAAGGCGATTCAAGGATGATGAACCAAAATCTCAAGAACATGCTCTGTGCAGAGCTATCCCAGGCCGGCTCTTATATAGACCGCCTATTCCATGCCCTCTTCGAAGTCGGTGATGCCGGACAAAATCGAGAGTTCAAGGAAGATCTTTTAGTAAAAGTTGAACAGCTTAATGATCAGTTTGCTCGAAATTTCTTGTCAGCTGATAGCAATCAGAGCACTTTAGAAATGCAAAGTCATAGCTCGGCAAGAGTGGCCGTAGATCGAATCTTCACAGCTCTTCCTCTTTTAGTAAATTCCGTTTCTAATCATACTCCATGGGTAGAAAAAACCACGACGTTTATCAATTCAAGTTATCAACTAGCTTTTCATATGCATAAGTTTTTAAAAGATACGACAGAGATCGATGTTCAACTTCCAAGGTTAAATATTTTAGAGATGGAAGAAATTCCTGCTTTCACTAAGGAAGTTAAAGAAAACTATACAAAGAGCTCACTTACTCTCATTCATACGGACTATTCAGACGAGGAAGAGGAGGAAGAGTCCTATTCTTACCAATTGTTCACTCTTCCTTTAGATTCGGTTAAAGAGTTTGGTTTTACAAAAAATGGAATGCTCTCATCTTTGATCCAGCAAAGAAAAAAGAAATACTCCGAACTTCTTCACGCCGGTCATCAGGCCATCTTTGATAAAGAGTTTCATAAGGCCCTAAACCTTTTTAACCGCGCTTTAAATTATGTAGAAACAGCAGAGGTTTTAACTCTCCTTGGCTGGACCTACTCACTCATGGAAGACCTAGAACAGGCCAAGAGTTATTGTCTTAGGGCCATACAAGTAGACGAGAATTATGGACCCCCTTATAACGATCTTGGAACCTACCTTCTTAATGATGGGCAAATCGATGAAAGTTTAAAATGGTTTGATCTCGCTAAAAAAGCTATCAATTATCAAAATCGAGAATATCCTTATATTAATGCAGGACGAGCATGGATGCTTAAGAAGAACCTAACTCGTGCATTAGATGAGTTTTCAAAGGCCCTAAGTTTAGCTCCATATAATGAAGAGCTTCACTCCACCGTTGAAAAACTAAAAAAATCAATACACAAATCAACAGATAAAATTAACCAGGCTGCTCTTTTAAATAAACCGAAATTACCTCCGACTCTGAAAACGATCGATGGTAGCCAGGAACAAGAAAACCCTGGGAGCTTAAACTAAGAAGGATTTATGTCTATAGAGACAAGTGCCCTTAGCGCCTACTTAAACGAACTCCTCATTCCTGGGGAGTTTTCTGATTATGGACCCAATGGATTACAAATCGAAGGCCGCCAAAAAATTAAAAAGATCGCCTTTGCCGTATCCGCCACAAAAGATTCCGTTCAAAAAGCGGTGGAGCAAAAAGCAGATGCTCTTATTGTTCATCATGGTCTTTTTTGGAAATTTCATGGAACGAGAACTCTTACGGGAACCTTTGGTAAGAGAGTTCTACCACTCGTTCGTAATGAAATAAATCTTTTTGGCTATCACTTGCCTCTAGACGCCAATATGGTCGTGGGGAATGCTGCGACTCTGGCAAGAAAGCTTGGCCTTAGCTTACTTGAGCCGTTTGGAGACTATAAAGGCTCCCCTACTGGGGTTAAAGGAATCTTCACGAAGCCTGTTAAGGCCAGCGAATTGAAGGCAAAATTAACGGAAATTTTAAATCACGAAGTTATTCATTCATGTCCTGAAAATGCTCCCGATATTTCCACAATGGGAATTATTACCGGAGGGGCCAATGGTGAATGGGTCCAGGCACAAAATCAAGAGCTCGATGCCTATATTACTGGAGAGATCTCAGAGCACGATTGGCATGAGGCCAGTGAAGGTGGGATTCATTTCTTTGCAGGCGGGCATCACGCTACAGAACAGTTTGGCGTCCAGGCCCTTATGCAAAAAATCAAAGAAGATCATAGTAGTTTAGAAGTTTTCTATATTGATTCAAAAAACCCAGCTTAATAATTCTTAAGTTTTTCAAGCTGGGCATCAATTCCCCTAAATTTAGGATTCAGGTTTTTTACCTTTATGAGCATCTTTTTAGCTTCACTATTTCTTCGTTGTTTAGAGTAAATTACCGCTTTATAATAGTACATTTCCGTTACTTGATCAGACTTTGAAAGAATAAGATCGATAACTTCTTCAGCTTTTTCAAGTTCATTCTCTTGAATTAAAACAAGAGCATAGGTTCTAAGTAACTTTGGTCTATAAGAGTATTTCTTCATTAATGAATCTAAGCTCTCTTTAATAAACCTCTTGGACCGAGTTCTTAACTCTCTATGCATATCAGTCTCGCCAGGTTTTACATGGGCAAAACTATTAACTAATAGGGTGTTAATTTCCATAAATGCCCCCACATGATCAATAAAGGGGTTTCTTTCTTCTAGTGATTTCCATACTTTCCTATAATTTCCATTTTTTGCAACTTGTCTCCTAGTTTCATTGAGTAACCCAATTTGGGAGAATTGCTCAAAAGTAATAGCAAGAATAACTACTCCGAAAATAATTTTCCCGAATCTATAATAAAAATTATCTGACGAAATTTTAACTTTAGATTCCTCACCCAATAAATAGTAAACAAATAATAAAAGAAAGACTGTATCCACAAAGAATGGCTGGCTTAGGCAATATAATACGATATAGAAAAAGATTGAATACCAGACGATTCGGCCTTCAAGCTTATGAATTCTTTTTAAGGTATAAAAGGTGATCACGCCGATAGCGATTAAGCCGATACTTCCGAGCTCGCCGGCAATATTAAGGATAAGAGAGTGAGCGTTCTCATTCCAAGCATGACCTTTATCAAGATAGCTTGTATAGTTCTCCCAATACCCTTGAATAAGTCCGTGAAAACCATAACCACCGATAGGTTTATCCAAAAATGAATCAAAGGCCCCTTGCCAA
>JAIBDQ010000221.1 GCA_024686135.1 Halobacteriovorax sp.
ATCGATCACACAATCAGCCCCCAGAGATTTTACCAGATTGGTATTTACAGTACTGCATACTCCGGTAACATCCGTTTCAAAATATTTAGCCAATTGAACGGCTGCCGTACCAACACTTCCGGATGCGCCATTGATCAACACTTTTTGCCCGCTTGCTATCTTTGCTTTATCCCTGAAAAAAGGCAGTGCTGTTAATGCTCCGTCAACAATTGCAGCCGCTTCCTCAAAGTTCATATTATCCGGTTTTATTGCCAGTGAACCTTCCTCGGGAAGGCAAATATATTCAGCATGAGCTCCAAGACTGAACACATTGGCTCCAAAAATCTGATCTCCCGGTTTAAACAGTGTCACTTTGTTACCCACTGCCTCAACAACACCAGCCAGAGCATCACCGGGAATTGGATTTTTTGGTTTAATCAATCCACTGATAGAAAGGACAATATCTGCCGCACCTATTAAGGTTAAAAGGTGTACTGCATAAGCCTCTGAAAGCTCATAGCCAAATAGAATGGCAAAGCCTTCAATAAGAAAATCTATAAACTTTGGATGCTCCATGAGAGCTTCAATTCCATGACCAACAAAAGTTAAACAAATAAAAAGTCTGAGTAAAACTCTTTTATCAATTCCCCAACCTTTCTCTTGGTTTTTATAAAAAAGATAAAGTACTAGTGGCAAACCAATCCTTGCGGCACCTGTTAGAAGAGCAAGCTCATAGGCAAAACTAGAATGAAGGATCATTGTGCAGATTGGTAAAGCTATTCCGTAAGCCACAGGAATTAACAGAAGGCCAGCGACTCTCGTGATCAGAAAAAGACCGAAACTTAAAAGTAAGACCAGAGAAGAAAACTTATCAAAAAGAGAAGCAAATTTATCGCTTAGATCTAAGTTTAAAAAGATAACAGAGTTTAATGGGGTGGAGTTAAAATAAGCTTCATAAGCCCAAGCACTAATTTGGAGAAAAAGAGCGAAGAGTAAAAAGTTGGTCCACTTTTTGGTGCTTTGTTCTTCTGAACTTAACATTTTGTCCTCCTGACAAAAGATTTACTTAAATTTTATCTTCAAAGCTTTACGATTTACAAATTAGTAATCGATTAATTCTATATTAATGAAACAATTTTCCTAAAATCCCTGACTTAGAGCGGTGATCTAGGTTTTGTATCTGATTTCCTTTCTCAACAAATTTCTGAAATAACGTAGCTCCGGAATCAGCTTCTTCCATGACAAAGTTATAGTCCTGAACAGAAAGTAAGCTAACGAGGGCCCCATCACTTTTTTCGCAAACCTTAAAAGCAAATTGATTTAAGAAATTTAAACTTTCAAAGGGACCAAGAGGCATTTGATCCCTCTCAGGCTCTTTTTGAACAAGCTCTTCATAGACATTTATCATCGGCTCCAGATCGATAATCCCAGCTTCATCAAAAGCGAACTTTAAATAGTAAGCCGAAGGTTTAGCATCCCCGCCTTCTTGGTAATCATAAATCATTACAATTGATTCAGTATCGGTCACGAGTATACTCCAAAGTCCATAGAGATGACTCCGCCTGGGAGCATGTCAATAACTTGCTCTGTAGGCGAAGACTGAATTGAAACATTATGTTCATCAAGTACTTTCATCAAAGCAAAGTTTTTGGCCATCTTTATATGTATTTTCTGTTTGTAACTTGTCGGATTGTAAAAACTGGCCCTACGGATTTCTTCATAGTTCAGTTCGCTTGGAGAGCTTGTTCGAGTTCTCCAAAAATAGTCTACCCCTTCCGAAGTATTGACCTGAAGGTGTCTTAAAGCAAATGTGTCTAACAGCTTATTCCAAAAAGTTAGTTTAACGCCTGCATCCAAATCTGAAAGTTTATCACCTTCCAGAATAACTAAACGCCCGTCACCAAGAACAATATTATGAATCACTGTATGAAAGTTTACTTTTTCAACTCTAAGGGAATTCTCCAAAAAGAAACTTTCTAATTTTTTAAGATATTCCATCTTTAGACTAGAACGATTTAAGATAACTTTTCCGCCGCTCATAAAGATTTTCAAGAGTGTATTAAAAGCTTTTCTATTCATTCTTTCCCCATGGAAAAAATGAATCTTCTGTTCAAGGCTTTCACCTTCATCAAAGGTGATCTTCGTGTTTTCGTTCAGTGAATAACACCAACGATAATTTCGTGAGAAATAATGAAGCAATCCAAGATGCTCCCATGATTCCGACTTATGTTCGATTTGAGGGTTATAATCGAAAACCTCAAAGAACCTAAGTGGTGCATAGGTAATATGAGAATCATCATCATAATAATCTTGTCGTAATTTAGTTTCTAAAAAAGAATTTGCGATAAGATCATTTAGCTGTTTACCTAAAACACCTTTTTTACTTCTGTGAGGAATTAAAATGGAAGAAGGCACGACGTCCCTAACCATCGCCTGCATAACTTGCTGACTATAAACTAAAGCATCATCATTTCCTGAAAGCCTTTTAAAGAAGGCTTCACTATTACTTCCAAGAAAAGCAAATTTTAAAGAGCCTTCCCAGTTTCCGCTTAGGCCTTCCATCGCTTCCTGAAGATAGAGGTCTTGAATGGTGTTATGAAATTCTAATTTTTGAGTTTCTTCATCTACCATGCTGGCCAGCTCAGCATCCTCGCCCATTTCTTTTTTCTTAGCGTCAAGATATCTAGCAAAACCTTGGTCAAAAACTCTTGATCGGTCATAAAAGAAGTCCGAATACTCACCGCTATTTTGAGTTCCCGGTTCATGAATCATTCCAAAGCTTGCTCCCCAAATATCGGAGTCAATTCCAGCTTCAGTAAAATACTCCCCTAACTCTGAGACAAACTTACAAAAGGATTGATAAACTCGAGTATCAAAAAAACTATAGATCTTATTAAGCTGACTTTCCCCGTCTAAGTTTCCGTATACCATTCCCGATGGACCGAGACTCAAAGTTCTGGCCAACATTGATGGAAGACCACCATTGGGAAGAAATGGAGCTGGAGAAATAGGAACGATGAAAGTAATTTCTTTTCCTACACTTTTCGCAGCATCCACGAGCTTTTTTAAATCTGTTTCAGGACGTTCTTTTGCGAAGTTATATTTTTCACCGGTTTCAGAATGAAAGGCCCAATTAATTGGAACCACAATTCTGTTTGAATCTGAATATTCTTGAATCTTTGCCTGCCAAAGTGAAGCTGAGGTTTTCCAATAGAGAAACCAATTTTCACCGGGAAACACTGCATCAAAATCCCTAGGCACGGGCGTGGTTAGGGACACATCGACCTCTTCCTTCATCATCATCCTTGATTACCTTGCCCAAAATAGGGCTAAGCTACGGAAATTTTACCAATTTTACCTATGACATGCCAACCCTTAGGCATTCTTTCAGAGCCGTGTCAGACCTTGTCAGAAAGCCCCCTAATTTGTATAAATTTTGGGTACTTGCCCAGCCAATTTCTACAGGAGATTCACCCTAATGTGGTTTTTTAGCGATGAAGAAAAAGAACTAGCTAAAGTTTGTCGCGACTTTGCTAAAAATGAACTCGCTCCCTATGCTGAAAAGCATGATGAAGAGGATAGCTTTAATGAAGCTGCTTTTAGAAAAATGGGAGAACTTGGTCTACTTGGAATAACGGCCGACCCAAAGTTTGGTGGCTCAGGTCTTGGTGCTACAGCTGCCACAATAGTAATGGAAGAGTTTGGAAAGGCCTGCGCTGGATCTACTCTTAGTTACCTGGCCCACGCCATGTTATGTGTGAATAATATCGAGGCCAATGCTTCTGAAGAACAAAAAGCAAAGTACTTACCAAAGTTAATCTCCGGCGAGCATATCGGATGTATGGGAATGAGTGAACCAGAATACGGTTCAGATGCTATCGGCATGCAAACTCGTGCAAAACTTAATGGCGACCACTACATCATTAACGGAACCAAGATGTGGATCACCAATGCTCAGTACTCAGATATTGCCTATGTTTATACAAGAACTGGTGATGAAAAAAAGGATCTAACAACTTTTATTGTTGAAAAAGGGATGGAAGGTTATTCAACTGGGAACCCTATTCATAAAATGGGTATGCGCTCCTCTCCTACAGGTGAGCTTATTTTCGAAAATG
>JAIBDQ010000190.1 GCA_024686135.1 Halobacteriovorax sp.
AAAAATATTCGATTTCATATCAGTATTAAGACTAAAATCAGCTGATGAAAATAAAGGTTTATTAATATCATACGAAAGTACCGTCGGAGTGTTGATTTCATTTAGAGGGATACTTTCTATTTTGATAGGACCTGGGTCGACTAAGTCTAGCTCTATATTCTTTATATTAAACTGAGCTAAACCTACGCGGGAAAGAATTTCATCTTTCTTGGCCTGCGAAGCAAGCATCTCTGAGACAATCCCTGTTCTTCGTGAGCTTAAATCTTCATATTCAGCTCTGTTTTCCTCTAGCGACTTCTCAACACTACTTAAATCATTTTTCAGTAGAAGCAAAGTATTTCGAACTCGACTTCGTCCCGTCCTTCTTTCATATTTACCAATCTTTTCTTTTAATTCTTTCTCTTTTTCTTCTAAAGAGCTAATTGACTGGATGAGGGTATCCTCTCTTCTATCATTATTTATTAGTTCAAGCCTTAAAATTTCAATTTTTCTATCTTCTAAATCAATTTTTATCTTAGCTGACTCAAAAGCCCCTATAGTTTCATTAGAATTCTCTGAGCTATTTATTCTGTCCACAATTGAGAGGACCTGATCATCTTTTTTTAGTTTTCCACATAAAAGCTTAGAGAAATTAAAAACCTTTTCCGTTAACATAATTTTTTTCTCATCTTCATCTAATCCAGAGAGCGCTTCTTTATATCTTGATGAGTATTGAACTCTGAGATTACTCAAACTAGTAATATTTCTTTTTCCTTCCTCGGTATTTGGGTCTAAATTACCTTTGGAAGCTGAGAGAAGGACTTCCCCATTTCTTTCAGCTACAATCTTCTTTGACTCTAGGAAGTCAGACTGAAATTTTCCTTTTGAATAGTTTGCAGCTGTTTCATACTTAATTTGTTCAGTTATCCGATCACATTCATCCTTGATAAAGTCATTGATTGGAACGGCTTCTATTGCCTTGTCAAAAGCCACCTTTCCTGCAGAAGGAATAGGTCCATTATTTTGACTTTCAAGGTGATCTTTTGCTGCTGTTAATCTACCCAGATAGTCTGAAAAATTTAGTTTTTTACTTTTTGGTAATTGCGAATAAACTTTGAATAACGGAGAATCTTTATATTTATCTAAGTTCGTAGTTGGATCATTTAAGAATCCATCAACAGTAAAAGAATTATCAAAGCCATAATTTAAGCATGCGTCAGCCTCTGCTAGACCATCTGGCAGCCCAGATGAAGTAACAAGCTTACTATTTATATCAGGTGAGAAGTAAATCGAGGAATTATCTCCGCCAAAGACATCTAAACCAGAAAGGGGCTTTTTCTTAATCACACGACTAATATCCTTTAAAAAAGCTTCGTCTGCGTCCATAGCACTTTTGGGAACTAATTTAAACTCATTAAGTTTAATCGCCTGTTCTAAGAAATCTTTTCTCGCAAGGGAAGGAATTTTCATTTCGTCTTTGATACTGGATAATAAATTTCTATCTATCTCACTTTTAAACCCTTCTAATTCTTTAGGGTCAACACAGGTCTCTCGTCTCTTAGGAACTTCAAATACCCCATATCTTTGAAGTAGTGCATTTGCATTACCCAAATCATTAAGAGCTTTTTGCTTTGTCGTTGAAGTTCCTTCTGATAGATAACCAAGCTCTGCCTCTAGGTCGCCTATTTCTCCCGCCTTTAGATCAGACCCACCGTACTGAAAGATGCAACCACAATGTTCTTTTAAGTCCGAAATCTCTTCACATTTCATTTGATTGGCAATTTTTAGGAGGTCAATTTCTTGCGCCTGACTAGGATCATCAAATCCACAAACCTTTAAGGCTCCACTTGGTACATCTATAATTGAAAGTCCAGTGGATACTGACTCCATGGCAATACTTCCAGTACCTGTAAATATCGTTGCTGAGTAAATTACCCTACTTTCAAAAAGCAAGGCGATAATCAGCAAAAGGCCTTTATTCATCAGCTTTCTCAAGTAATTGGTTTAGTCCTGCAACTGATAATCTTGTTCTTAACTTCACAGTCGACTTCACCAATAAGTTGGTTCCATCCTCTACTTCAATTAAGATTTCTTCTGCCCTTAATCTTGTAAGTTGCTCTTGAATAAATATTTCTTTTTCCTCTGGTGTAAGTTTTGAAAACTTATCAGATTTAACTACTGGTACTCCTGACATTTTATTGGCTGAAGAAATTGGTTCCATATCATATGTACTATTACTTGATAGTATAAGGTCAGAGTTCGGCACGTCTTTAACTGAAGCTGCTACTTTAGTTGAAAGTAAGGCCTGGGGAATAAACTCTCCATTAACAATGACCCCACCTTTTACACGGCCATCAACTACGGCACCGACATTACCTGTGCTTGAGGCCGCACTGCCAACACTTCCAGATTTAACACTATTAATCTTTCTCGTATTACTTCCTCCAGAAGAAGTGTTTCGTTTTAGTTTCCCTTTAAAGGGAGTTGGAGTTACCGAAGGTTTTAGTCCTGGTGTGGCCACAACAGGATCTTCCTGCTTCTCTTTTTCTAAAGACCTTGAAGCTAACTTATCTCTTTTACCTTTAGAGTCTCGAATTTCACGATCAAGTTTCTCCTTTGCTTTCTTTTCTTGAGCAATTTCTCTTTGAAGTTTTTCAATCTCAGTAGTTTTAAGAGGATCGGCTTCTTGAACTTCTAATTCCTCTTCAATAGTACTTTGACTCCTGCTATTTTTCTTCCTTGCATTAAAAATTGATTTTGCTCTTTCTTTAGCAGTCTGTCCTTTTAGTTTTGAAAGCGAAGTCCCCGCTAAATTAGAGGCCACCTCTGGACCAGCCTTGATGCCTTCTGGTGAGGCAAGGCCACTCACTGGATTCTTTTCAATTGTATTTTCATTAGTACTGGGACTAAAGGTCTCTTGAAGTTTTCCAGCCAGATTGGCCGCTAAATCTACGCCTTGCTTTTTAACTGTTCCAAGCTGTTTTGATAAATGAGAATCAGTAATTTGATCAACAGATTTGGCAGAGTCAAACTCACCTAAAGCTGTAAAGTTCATTTCCCCGAGAACGGGACTCATATCACTATCAAACTTTGCAATAGTCTTCTTAAAGTCTTCAACCCCTTCTTCTCCGACATCATTTAGCTCAAGAGAATTTGAGACATCATTTGCCAAGCTGCTCATCGTTCCAGAAATTGAATCGAGTACATCTTCACTTGTTCCTTCTCTTAAACCTCTTCCCGTCGACTCTCTCACTGTATTTATAATTTTTGTAGTCACGACGGCCTGATCTAGAGCTTCCTCTCTATTCGTTCTTACAACATATTCATCAGTATTTGAGTCATAGGAAACTGTGTTTTGATCCCCATGTTCTATTTTTACGATTCTAGTTGCGAGAGACGCTGCAGCATCACTAGCACTGCCACTACTGCCAGTGCCGCCGCTAGAAGGAACAACTTTGTAATCTGTTAAAACTCTTCTTCTTACTTCTTCGTTCATTGCGGGTTCACTATGAATAGTAGAAGTTTGATCACCACTAGCTCTACCTCTACGACCTCGTTGAGGCCTTTCTTCTTGGCCCCATTTTCCAAACCACCCCGTATCACTCTCTATTGCTTCTGAAACCGTTTCTCTTATCTTTTTCTTCATCATTCTTTGAGCCCTTCTAGAGTCTCCAAGTAAAGCTGCTAATCTCGTTTTATTGTCTTCTTCTTTTTTAATCAATGCTGGATATATAGCGAGGTTTTTTCTATATCCCTTCACTCTTCCGACCAAATTGTTTAGTTCATTTTCGGTCGTATTCGGGTCAAGCTTAGCTAATCTAAGGTTTGCTTCTTCTACTTGCAGCTGAGTCCTAGAAAAGGCCAGTTCATCTTGATAACGACTAATTTTTCTTTTAACCTCACCAATCTCTTCATCAATCTGAGTACCTTCTAATTCGTGCTTAAGAAGCTCTTCTTTATAGTCTTGAACTGTGGTCATTGTTTGCACAGTTTCTGGCGCAACTTCGTTTGCCTTTACAACAGTTGTTTCAAAATCCCCAAGTTCTTCTTGAATTTTTCTTTCCCCGCACCATAGTTTTCCCATGCTTATCTTTTTAGATTCGATATATTTCTTAATCTTTTCATCAGTTTCTTTGCTCGGGTGGGCAGTTCTATAGTCATCAAATTGAGAGACCATTTTACTAAACATATTATTACGTACTCGAATCATCTCTTTTAACTTAGGTCTATCTTCTGGTTTCGAAGGATCGAGGACCGAGAACTGCTTTATCAGCTCACTACCTTTACTTGCATTCTTTCTAATTCTTTCAACAGACATCAAACCATTTGTTGGGTCTTCGGTTTTTGCCTTCCACAAAAACTCTTGACTCAAACTTAAACACATCGAATCTGCCACTTTAGATACTGCATCTGAAAAGAATGGACTTCCCATTCGTTTCTTTACCAAATCTATTGGAGGCTTTATTCCTATTTTTAGGTTTTCAACATCTTGCTTTTCTAATCCCAGGGCACGAACAGTACTTACCAAGCTATCAAAAAAAGCATCTCTATTCGGAATATACTCCCCGCTCTTTTCCCTACCGAGAGTATCTTTTAGAGACTGAAATAGTGGTGATCCATCAAAGGACCCTTCTTCATGCCCTTCGATCATGGCCTTAACTGAATCTTGCCAAGTGACTATTTGATTTCCATCTGTCGGTGATTGATGTATAAAAATATTTGGAACTAAAAGATCGGGAGTCGGTGAAAAACTTTCAGTTAACAGCTCCGGCTTACCATTTGCTAATGTTGTTGCTAGCTGTACTAAAAACTTCGCGTCGCCACGACCTTCATTATCAAAGTTTATTGTCTCTCCGGCCTGAACTGACCTTTGTAAGTCTTTGGCCATATTAACGTAACTTGATTTAAAGTAAGGAAGTGGAACTTTTTCAGAGTCATCTAATTTTTCAAGAACAGTTTCTAAACTAAATTTAATATCTGTTTCTGCTATTGTCCCAGTTCCCTTAAAACACGACTTCTTTCCATTGCTGATATTCTCATATCCACTTAACACTTGCTGAAGACGCGTCATTCTTTCGAGCATATCAAGCATTTCGATATCATCATCTTTTCCAAAAAACCCTAACTCCATATTTAGAATTGATCTTTCAGCTTCGTTTAAATCATTTGGATTTTGCTTATTAATACATTCGCAATATTTCTCGACGGGCTGAGAATCACAATCTAAGTGATTCGCAATTTTTGCAATATCCCCAATTTGTGCAATTGGTTCAACTCCCTCCACACAGGAGACAATCAACTTTGTATTATCTTCAATAATTTCAAAGATAGAGGGGAAGGCCCAAAGGTTAGTGCTTGTAAAAAATAGAAGTAGAGTTAGTTTAACTTTTATCATCGTCTAAGATTATCGACGCTTTTATCTGATTCCTTTACTCAGGAATAGACAAAGCCAAATATATCAACCACTTACCTTCTTCATTCGACTAATTTTTAGTCATTTAGAGCGCCACAAAACATGGTCAGTTTTACTGTCAAAATTACTAACACCCAGTGAAAGCTTTTCAAGAAACACCTTAAAAACGCTAATTTTTGACATAATTAGTGCATGAAAAAGATGCTTTTACCTTTAGCCATTCTCGCTTTTTTGAGCTCTGCCTGTGAAAAAGAGAGCTTACGTCCTGAAGAAAATAATCTTCCAGGAGTAACAACAGAGCAAATTCAAGCATCA
>JAIBDQ010000018.1 GCA_024686135.1 Halobacteriovorax sp.
AGATTCGTCAAAGGGAAGATGGAACAAAGATTTCTAAAGTCGTTATCTCAAATGACCCCAACGTAAACTTAAATGACGTTAGTGGTGCTCTTATAGGTACTCTTAACTACGACTTAAGTGCCCTACTTGGGGGAGTGGCCGTTCAATTTCAAATCGACTTTCAAGAGTTTGATATGTACAGCTATAAGTTTTCAAACCCTCGCTTTGTTCTTAATGGTAGAAGTGTGAAAGTTAAAAATATTAAAATTCTAGTTAATAATCAATTTAATCCTCAACACTCTACTTATACAATTGTAGATAAAGTTGTATCCCCTGCTGATCCTAGCGCATCTAACTCAGCTATGATCGTGCTTAAAGACCAAGGGCTCATGCTCGACAGAATCTCATTTTCTTTCGAAGAATTGCAGCTACAGTAAAATGAAAAAGGACTTTGTATATAGCCTCGTTATTTTTTCAGTTTGCCTTTTGGTTGACCAGTTAACAAAGTCCTGGGGTCTAAGTTTAAATACACTTAAATTTAATGAAGGTGTTATCTTTGGACTCTATGGAGACCTCTCTAAAACACTTAGGATTATCACCCTTTGTAGTGTGTTTGGGTTTCTCTTTTTTCTATACCTAATTCTTTTATACCTCTTGCCAGCACAGCTAAGACAATTAAAGTATGGCCTATCTTTACTCATGGGCGGAATCTTTGGAAATGTCTTAGATCGTACACTATGGGGTAAAAGTATCGACTTTATTCCCTTTAGCTTAGGCGATATAAATATCGTTTTTAATATGGCAGACGTCTTTCAGTGGATCGGTGCTGCGATTATCATTTATAAAGTAATTAAAAAAGAAAAGGTCATTTGGTACCCGGACAATCAGCGTGGTCAATACCTCGTAAACCCTAAAGAGCAGATCTTATTCTCACTTAAGCTAAGTGCTATCGTTCTATGCTCGAGTCTCCTACTCGGCATTTTTTGTTTTACCTTTTTTAGAACAACAATGACCGACTGGGGCTTTCGGCATTACAACCAAGTCATGATGAGTTTTGCTATCGCTTATATTTGTTTAACTTTGGCCTTTACCCTCTTAGTTTTTTTCGCAGGGCTTATAATTTCCCATAAATCGGCTGGTCCCCTCTATGCTTTTGAATTATACGTAGAAGACCTTTTAAAGGGGCAAAGGCGCAAGTTTATCTTAAGAGATGGAGATAATTATCGTCATCTGGAGCAGGTCGCCAATCAGCTAGAACAACATTTCGAAGAACAAGATAAAGATAAGGCAAGTTAACGCGAAGCTCTGAGCTTATTTTCCCTATAAAAACCAGAGCTTTCTCCCTATAATTACCCAACGAATTTTATCAATCTTAATTTTAGGAAATTGGCCTTTTGTTAAAGCTAATTGCACTTCTATTTATTCTTCCAGGTGTGGCCTGGTCCTATCCCAACTTTATTGGTTACGACTACACCTCTTGCCTAACTTGCCACTACAATCCTATGGGAAATGGTCCTTTAACTGATTATGGGCGCGCCGTTGGGGCGACGGTTATAAGTGACAGAATTTTGCGAGATGCTACGACCACTGACGATCAAATCGGAAAGTCTTCTGGCTTTCTTTTTATGGAACCCATGAATGATTGGTTCAGACCTTCTTTTGATTATCGTGGGCTAACTTTAAAAACCAATTACGATGAACTTAACGAAGAAAACGAATATATTCATATGATGGCAGACGCAGCCATCACTTTGAGACTTGGTCCCAAAGATAACAAAGACAAGTTTATCATGTCTTTCACTATGGGCTATGCCCCTACTCCAAGGGCATTAAAAGACAACGCCAGTATAAAAAAAGAATCAAATTACAGAACGAGAGAGCATTATATTGGCTGGAGAACAAATCAAAAATGGGGTCTCTATGTTGGTTTAATGGATAAAGCTTTTGGAATTAGAGTACCTGATCACAACGTCTTCAGTAGATCAACCACAGGCCTATCCATGAATGATCAAACTCACGGTCTCCTTGTTCACTACACTATTCCTGAATTTGAGTACGCGCTTCACGCCTTTATTGGTAATCTTGCACAAGAGGGAAATATAAGACAAACCGGTGGCTCTGGAACCTTTGAGTGGACGGCAACAGCGAAGACAAGAGTCGGCGCTTCAGCTCTTTCCTCTCAATCGGATTTTGTTAAGCAGTCCTTGTATGCGGCCCATATAAGAAGTGCCTTTGGAAAAGGTTCAAGTGTGATGATTGAAGTAGGTCAACAAAATAAAAAAGTTATCCTAAGGGATAAGTCTACAACCAGTAGATATATCTTCACCCAAAACCATGTTCGTCTTAAAAGAGGACTGAATATGATCAATACTCTTGAATACCTAAAGGCCGATACTGAAAAGAAAGAAGATAAGGTCTTAAGACTTGGTCCAGGTCTTCAGTATTTCCTAAATCAAGGGATGGAGTTACGTTTAGATATTTATAACACAAAAGTTTTCTCAGAAACCTCAGTATCGGATGATAGCTGGGATGTAACCGGGCAGTACCATATATGGTTTTAAGAGGTTTAAAACATTTCTTAAAAAACATGCTGCTTTTACTGGGCATGATTTTGTTAACACTTTTTATTTCCCAAAAAGTAAGTGCCGCTAGTGGTGACGACCGATTATTCGAGCAGGCAAAGAAAGCTTATACCGCGGAAAATTACGAATCGGTTATTTCACTTTTAAGAAGAAGGTATGACTTTAGAGATTCTAAAACTCCCTACGGCGCACTTACTCTAGCTGCCTACTCCTATGAGAGGCTTGGAAAATTAAGAAATGCCCAGCATATTTATACCTTTCTCATTAAAAGAAGATTTCAATCTATCAACAACGAAATCATCGCTGCTTATAAAGAACAGGATGGAGCAGATGATTTACCAGAAGCTCCTGAAAAGCTTTATAGCTATTATTACAAACGTGGAGATCTTCTCTCTAAAATATATGTAAGAGATGGTCGCTACTTATCTACTAAGCGTAAAAAGCTTTATAAAGAAACAGCTACGAGCTATGCAGAAATTGTTAGTGAATCAGACTATGAACCTGAAGATGACGGCGACGCTGAAGAGATTATTACTCGAATGGAAGCTGCTGAAAAAAAATGGGAAATGGAAACCTTCAAATGGGGCTGGTTTGGCTCTCTCCATTATTTAACCTGGAGAGATAAACTAAAAATTACGACTCCCACAGGTACGACTGTTGATATTCGTTCGACTGCAGAGGGCTGGTGCTTAGGCGGTGGATTAAAGTACGAAAACTCTTGGTGGCAATGGAATCTTAACGGATGTTATGCCGCCATGAGTGCCACAGTCGGAAATGATTCTAACCTCGTTAACTATTTTCAAAAAGATGTTCCGGCATCAGCTTTTTTCATGGGAGCTGGCGGGTTTTGGAAACCTAATGCTATGGATGCTACAATTGGATTAAATATTCCACTCATGTACCGCAGTGGAGACTATACAGAGCCAGTGGGGTATCAGTTAGACAATACCTCTACCCTTTCTTATGGCTGGTTAATTGAGGCTCAATGGAATTGGGGAAGCTTGGCCTACTCACTAAAATATGGGAAAATTAACAAATTTTCTTCATCTATGCTCTTTATCGGTGGTTTATACAACTTCTAATCTTGATCATAATTCGTGTTATAATATTCTTGTAAGGAGTACATATGTGCATAATGTGTGTTGAAATTTTTAGAGAAAGAATGACGGTAACTGAGGCGAGAACGGCCCTAAGAGAGCTTGTGGCCACAACTGAGAATGAAGAGGAGTTAGAGCATTATCAAGAGCTTTCTAAAGCAACTGATGAGGAGCTTCTAGAGTTAGCAAAAGACTCTCAACCTAGTTCTTAAGCCGTTCGAATAAAACCATTTTTAGTCCTGACTCAAGTTCTTCTTCTTCGAATGCACCATAGAGAATTTCTTTAACTTCTAGATCAGGGCAATTTTCAATCAAAAACTCAGAACCATGAAAAGGTGAATTTAAACAGGCCAAGATCTGCCCTCCAGGACTCAACCAACTAGCGGCACGGCCAAGTAATTTTGGATAATCCTTTTCTAAATTAAAGCTTTTTTGCTGGGAAGGAGGATCGATAATGATAAGGTCCCAGGGTCCTTTCTTTTTTAATCCGCTAAGAGACTTCATTATTTCATAGCTTAAGTATTGAACATTACCAGAGAGCTCATTCAACTGATGATTCTTCTCTCCAGTCTTCAAGAAGCTTTTTTTCATGTCAACATTTGTTACTTTTTTCGCTCCCCCAGCTTTAGCAGCTACTGAAAATGAGCATGTATAAGCAAAGAGATTTAAGACCATCTTACCCTTAGATAGTTTTTGAATAAGCTCTCTACCTGGTCTCATATCCATAAAGAAGCCAATATTTTGATTTCCTTGAAAACTGATCTCGAATTTTAAATTATTTTCTACTAAGAAATGTTTTGTTGGAACCTCTCCAACTAAGGCCGTAAAAGCTTCCCTCTTTTTTCTATTGCGATAAAAGATTCCTTCACAGTCGGAGTTTTCATCTACAATTTTTTTCTTTTCGAGCTCATCTAGATCCACAAAGGAGTCTATGACTAAATAGGGAGGAAAAGAATCAATATTGAAGTTTTGTTTTTGACCGCGTCCGTGAAAAAGCCTCTTTGCTTCTTTCACTAAGGCATTTGCTGAACCCATTCCACTAGGGTCTGGTATTCTGTATCAGAGATTTGGGGAGCATCCGCAGGCATATTTCCCCCTTGGTTTTTAAGTCTCGTAATGACTGTCGATCCTGCAACCGAACCGGCAACAACACGACCAGAGGCTTTCCAGGCGGCATCGTTTGTATAGCTTGACCACTGATCATGATAACCAGAATGACAATTAGTACATCTCGTTCTAATGATAGTTTCCGCTGCACAATAACGGTCTCCTGCGGCGGTTCCAGCTTCTGAACATGCAGTAAAAGCAGTTAAATTGGCATCATTAGAATTTGAATTAAAGGTCTGCCCACAGCTTGAAAGCGATGCGAGTAAAATTACAATAAGAAATTTATTTGTATCTGATAAAAGCTTCAATGCGTACGTTATCCTTTACACCAACACCCATGTACTTTATTCCTTCAAACTTAAACTTTTTTAAATTGATTTTAAAGTCTGCTTTCATGTACTTGGAATTAACTTTTTTATAGGTAAATGGTACCTTGCCTTTTACACCTCGAATATCAAAAAGAGCTGTTCCTTTTCCGCCTTTTCCTACGGCCTTGACCATTTTAATTTTGGGGAATTTTTTCCTATTTAATTTCTTTTGAAGGTGCTCGTCCCTAAGGTCTAAACCTGTTTTCAACTTCTTAACGCTTACGGTTAAATTCTCCGCTACGACTTTGTCGCCTTTAACAATGGCCTTACCTTTTATGGACTTAGCCTTGGCCTCAAAAGAGCCAGCAGGAGAAAGGTCAATAAAAACAGTGACACCCTTAGCCAAAAGGCCAGATGAAAAGAGTAAGGTCAGTAAAGAAACAAAAAATATCTTCTTCATATTAATCCTTTAAGGAAATAGTCCTATATTTCCCTTCTATTAAAAAGCATATAGAAAAAAGTAAAAAACAAAATCAACGTGACGAAGTAATGTCCTAATTCCATAGGAATATTTAAGACCGTATCATCAACTTTCAAAAGAATATTTCTACCGATATCATCAATATTTCCTATTCTAGGAAAGATTGCATGAAAGCCTAAACCGATTCCCTTGAAAATATTCATTTCCTCAGTCATCGCACTCCAATCCTTTCCTTTAAAATAGCCATTACTTGCCGTGACTAAAATAGAGCAAAAGGAGGTCATCATAAAGGCCATAATCTTCGGCATATAAAGCCCCATAAATGAAGCTACTAATATAATGACTAAATTACTTAGGGCCGAGAAAAACATGGCCCCTAAAAGGTGAGGTCCACCAATCAAACTTCCAACAGAAGTGCTTAAAAGAATCTGAGCAATGATAACCGAAACAAAGTAATAGATAATTACGATAAACCAACTTCCAAGGACTCTAGATAAGATATACTCCATCCTTGAAACAGGAAAGGAAAGCATCAAAGGGGCTACATTATTTTCGATATCAGACTTTATACAGTTTACTCCAAACACAATGGCGAGCAATGAAGTAAATTTACTAATAATAAAGATGAGAGCTTGAGCGGACCCTTGCGCAGCTCCTTCAGCTCCCATTTGACTTAGGAACTCTGTAGAGATGTAGCTCAACAAAGAATTAATAAGAAAGATGATCACAACCGTAAAAATAGAAACTAACAAAAGTGTTTTTGATCTAAATTCTTTTTGAAGGGTATTTAGCAAGAGAAGTTGAAATTTTCTCATTTTTCATCTCCTTTAACTAAGTCGTAAAATGCATCTTCGAGAGACTTACTTCCCTTCACCTCACTTAGACTTCCTTGCACTAAACAGTCTCCCTTATTTAAAATAGCAACTTGATCACAGATCTGCTCCATTTCACTAAGAATATGTGAGTTGATAAAAATAGTTTTTCCCTGGTTTTTCAATCTATTAATTAGTTCTTTTAGTTCTTTAATCCCAATGGGATCTAAACCTGAAAAGGGCTCATCTAGAATTAAGATTTTATTCTCCCCCATTAAGAGGTTCGCCAAACCTGTCCTTTGAACTTGTCCTTTAGATAAGCTATCCATTCGTTTACTACGAAGTTCAGTTATATTGAGAGCATCTAAAGCGGTGACAATAGCTTCATTAAGAATTGCCCCATTCAGGCCTTGCATTTTGCCATAGAATGAAAGTACTGACTCAACTGTATAATATGAAAAAAAGTTAAATTTCTCGGGAAGATAAGCAAGCCCTTGTCTGGCATTTTTATCTCTAACATCCAGGCCTTGGAGTTTGATATCTCCACCGCAATTTGTCAGTCCGAGTAAGGCACGAACAAAAGTTGTTTTCCCTGCTCCGTTCGGACCTAAAAGAGCAAAAGCAGAGCCCTCCTCCACCGATAAGCTAAGACTTTTAAGGGCAGCTAAACTGCCATAATTTTTAGAAACGTTTTGGGCTTGAATAATTTGCATGTTGGTATTTTAGGCCCTAGCGGGCTTCCTGTAAAAGAATGGCCGGTTTAACTCTCATAACTTTTCTAACCGCCAGTTCCGCAACAAAGACTCCAAAGCCGGTTAAGGATATCCACGTCACAAAAGGCGTTAATACTGGGGGTCTCCATAGTCCATCGAAAAAGAAGTAACTAAGCAGATACCCGACGAGATAGCTCAACAAGACACCAAGCAAAGTACCGCCTCCCGTCAATAATAGGATTGAATAAAGCTGAATCCTTCTTAGATCAGCAAAAGAGAAACCTAGAGTTTTTAAAAGTGCCCAGTCTTTCTTTCTAGCATTAGCTTGATGACCCACTAATGCACTTACGACAAAAAAGCCAACCAATACAGAAAGAAGGCTCATTCCTTGCAGGGCTCCCTTCATTTGATTTAAAAGAACTAAGATTCTTTTTATCAATCTTGAAACATCAACTGAACTAATATTGGGAAAGAGATTATACAGAGAGAACATCACTTCATCTCGGTTCTTTCCACTTAAGGCCCCTATTACACCCAAATATGTTTTTGGGGCATCGTCCAAGACTCCAGGCTGGAACACAATAAAGAAATTTGGCATAAACGTGGTCCACTGAACACTTCGGATAGAAGTAACTCTCCCCTCAACTGGCATACCTAGAACTTCAAAACTTAACTTATCACCGATTTCTATGCCTAATCTTTTGGCATACCGCTTTTCAATACTAATCTCCGGCACTCCATTGCCATCAAACTTAGAGCTAAAGTATTTCCCCTCAATAATTTTTTCACCAGTCCCAAGTTCATTTCTAAAAGTTAAATTGACTCCCCTGTTCCTAAAACGCCTTTCTCTTTGCTCTTCTCTAGTAAGACCCCTTTCTAAAGAGACCTCAATCCTCTTTCCATTAATTTCTAAGAGCCTCGCCCTAATCATGGGCGTTATCGCCTTTAATGGTGTCTGTTCTTTTTTCAATTTTTGCACGAGAGGTTGTACCTGTTCCTCTTGGATATCGAATAAAAATAGACTTGGAAGTTTTCCGTCCTCAGGGCGTTCGACCTCTTGGAGAAGAGAGCTCTCTAAATTAGGAATCAAAGTCAATAGCAATGAGCCTAACACTAGGCTTAAAAAGATGGTAACACTAGAGGTTTTAAATCTTTTAAAATCTCTAAAAATAAATCTTAGAGAAAAACTTAAATCACGTTTAGAGACCCAAGTTACAAACCAAATAAATACTGGAAAAATGATGGCGCTAATGCCTAAGAAGATTGCTGAAAAAATCAATCCGACTCGAATACTGTTACTTACATAAATAGATAGAAAACAAAAATAAATACACCATGGAGTAAATAAAAGAAGGTCCCTAAGACTTAAACTAAGGTTTTCTACACCTAGACCATGAAATGGATTTCCTGCTTTTTGAGTAACTCTTTGAATGATTAAAGGAATGCCGATAAATAAGCATCCCCCCACTCCCACAAAGAAGCCGAGGATAACCGCTCTGGGGTCTAAAAGATAAGACAGTTTTAAAGGAACAGCGTCACCTAGAAAGCCTAAGATCAAAGGTGTTAGGCCAAAGACGATAAAGACGGCTATTAGGCTTCCCATAAAGCCTAAAATTAATAAATGCATACTATATAATTTAAAAATTGAGGCTTTTCCTAACCCAAGGGAATGTAGAGTGGCAAAGCTATATTTCTGTTCACTTAAATAGCTACGGTATAAATAAAAAGCGCCAACGGTTGCGAGAAACAACGCCACTAAACTTACTAGCCCCAAGAAGTCATTAAGGTAGTTCACCACTCGCCCAACATTTTCGCTTGCATTCGTGGGTGTTTTAACTCTCTTAGAGTTATCATTTATTATTTCGGTAAACTTTCCCTTTAACTCTTTTAATTCATTTTTAGTTTTATCGACTTTAAAATAATAGCCGTATCGAACACTTGAGCCTTTTTGAACAAGGTTGGCAGAATCTAAATCTTTCAGATTGACAATAATCTTCGGTGCCATGGCCCCCATTTGAAATGTCTGTCCATGATCTTTGGCTATGACGTCTGCCACTTTGTATTTGGTCGCGCCAATTCCAATTTCATCACCAACTTCTATACCTAATTGAATCTTAAGCTCTGGATAGATCCAAACCTCGTTCTTACCTAGCTTTATGTTCTGGGGATACTTCCCTCCATTTTCTAGTTCTAGTCCTCCGTAAAATGGAAAACCCTCCTCTAAACCGGAAAACCAAACGAGTCGTGTATTCTTTTTATGGCTTGCCATGGTAAACATGCCAACATTCATTTTGAATTCAGACTTTTCTCCTAACTCTTTTCTAACGAGATCAATTTTTTCATTTGGAACAGCCCCTCTTCCCGTAATGGCAAGGTCTGCTCCTAAGATTTTTTTGGCCCTTCCCTCAAGAACCTGGTCAAAGCTAACTCGAAAATGTTGCATTAACATCAGCCCGCATAAACCAAAGGCGATATTCAATAGAAATATTGTTGTGAACTTTCTTCTATTACTGAATTCTCTAAAGGCCAATTTTAAAAGCACTTATACCTCTTCGAGTTTTCCGCCAACAAGCTTAACGGTTCTTTCACATTCTTTGGCCAACTCTTTATTATGTGTGACAAGAATTAAGGTGCTTCCTTCTTCTTTTACTAGACCAAAGATCAGATTCATCACTTTGTTGCCTGTACCTTCATCTAAGCTTCCACTAGGCTCATCGGCTAAAATAATATCTGGACCAATGGCCAAGGCCCTAGCGATAGCAATTCTTTGTTTTTCGCCTCCACTAAGCTGATCAGGAAAATGATCCTTTCGATCAAGTAGTCCTACTTTCTCAATCCATTTTAAAGCTTCTTCTTTAGCATTATCTTTTTTTAATATCTCTAGTGATAAAGCTATGTTCTCGAGGGCATTTAAATGGGGCAGTAAGTGAAAGTTTTGAAAAATGATGCCTATTTTTTGCGCTCTTAAGTTAGTTAGATCTTTTTCTTCAAGGCTAGATAGCTCAACACCATCTAACTTAATATTCCCGCCTTCAGGTTGATCTAAACCACTTAGTAGAGATAGCAAGGTTGATTTACCAGATCCACTTTGACCTAGGATGGCCAGAGTCTTTCCTTTTTCTACCTTAAGGTTAAGATCCTTAATGACCTCTATTTTTTTGGGACCCTGTAGGTATGATTTACTTAGAGAGTTAACATCGAGAATCATAAAAGTGGCTCCAAGGTCTTCAAGACAGTCTCAGCTATTAGCTCATGACCTTTTTCGTTGGGGTGAATGCCATCATTTTGATTATATTCGGCCTCTCCCCCCACACCTTTTAATAAAAAAGGAATCCTATAAATAGTGAGTTCTTTCTCCAATTTTTTAAACATGTCTTCAAATTCAGTACGATACTTCTCTCCGTAATTTACTGGTAAAAGCATTCCTGCCAAGATGACTTTAATTTTTTTAGATTTAGCTAACTTAATTATTTCTCTAAGGTTTTTTTCGGATTCCTGTAACTTTATTCCTCTTAGACCATCATTGGCACCGAGAGCTAGTAATAAAAAGTCCGGCTTAGCCTTTAGGAACCAGCGCAGCCTACTAATACCAGAAGCGGTTGTAGAACCACTAACGCTTCCATTAAGGATTTTTACTTTCTTACCTTTTTTATTTAATTTATCTGAAACCAAGCTAGGGTAAGACTTCTCTTTAGGGACTCCATAACCTTCAGTTAATGAGTCACCTACAAAAAGAATCGTTGTTTGAGCGTAACTTCCAAGGCAAATAAATAAGCTAAGTATTCCAATCCAGATTTTCATCTGCCGATTATAGCCTTTATTTTGCTAATTTGGCAGGGTGAAAGCGTCTTGTTTTGGTTAAGAATAAGTCAATTTTATGCCTTTTTTCGGCATATTTAATCTCGCGGTAGAGAACCAGGATTTCCGAGCACTCTCTAAAACTGCCCCAGGACAATGGTAGGCGCTTCTCTAGACTCAATGCTCCCTCAGTCTCACCACGGACAATTCCTACCTTTGTTAGTTTCTTCAAGAAGTTCGCATAAGCTTTGTCTACAGGATCGACCTCACCCTTTAAACTATTTCTCCAAAAGTAAAAGAATCCGAGTAAAAATAGAATACATATGCTCATTAAAATAGCACGAGAGTATCTTCTGAGATTTGATAAATTAAAAAGCTCTCTTTGCGCTCTAGAGTCATACTCTAAAAACCTTTGGTTTAATTGATTATATAAAGAATCAAAAAAGAAAAAGGCTTTAGTTAAAAAGGCATTTTTTCTATTTCCTATAAAGTCCTTCAACTGCATGCCCTCTGGCATTTGTGACCTTAAAAGAAAACCTTCTGAGCCAAAACTTATTCTCTCTGGGGCCACCACATTTGTAGGGTCCCCTCTTCTCCACATCTTTCCATTCCAGAATTCAAGCCATGCATGGGCATCTTGCCCTCTTACCTGGAAATATTCTCCCGTTGGGTTATAAAGTCCACCATGAAAGCCAATAACGATTCGACTAGGTATTTGATTTGCCCTAAGAAAGATCGCCGCAGCAGAAGAGAAATGTTCGCAAAAACCTCTTTTATTACTAAAAATAAAACTTTCTAAATTCTGCACCCCTGGTTTTAAAGTATAAGTAAATTTTTGGGCCCTAAAGAACTCGAGAATATTCTGATATGTCTCGTCAGGATTTCCTCTACCTAAAGTCTTAGCAAAGCTAATAACTCTTTCAGACACTCCGGGATCCAGCTCTAAGTATTTGTACTTATCTTTAGGAATAATTCTTTCACTTTCAACTCCTGAATACTCAGCCGAGTACCTTCCCTTATGATTTGCATAGGGATGAAAATAGGTGATTCCACCTGGGTCAGAAATTCTATGACCGGGAGAAGTTTGTTTAAAACGTCTTGTGCCTTTAAGGTGAAATAATGGAGAGCTCTCCAAAGTAGACATATTTATGGTGTATTCAAAAAGTATTTCTTTTTTCGTCGTGAAGTCCTTAGCTCGCCTAATATCTCCCTTATCCCATGAGAACCCACTATTCTTAGAGAGCACTCCACCTCTCCAGTATAGGTTTGGAAAAGCGATAGCATCTTCAGGTATTTTGGCCCTAAAGTATGTGCTATCATCCTGAACGACTTTGGCTATCTCACCGGGTCTAAGAGATGAAGTAAAACCAGTAACACCTGCGGGTTTCTTTTTTAAGCTAAAAAGATTACCGATTGGCAATCGAGGGAAAACAAAAAATAAGAAAATTGTTAATGGCACTGAATAGTAGAAAACCTTTATGATTAGTTTTTTTCGTTCTCCATTGCCCTGTGCTTCTATGGAGTTTTCAACTTTATAAAATCTTGCCAAAAGAAAAAAGAGGAAAAGAGAGATTAAAAAGATATAGCCACCAAACCAAAGTGAAAATTCATCAAGAAGCTGCCCTAAAAATAGCAGCTCGCAAATAAAGACAAATAGTGTAAAGTCTTTCTTCGAATTAATCCTTACACTTTGAACAAGAGCGATGAGCGTCAATAAAGAAACCGCTGCCTCAAGCCCTTGGAAGGTTCCATACTGATAAAAAATAAGGCCAAAGGAAAGAATCGAAAATATACCTAATAAATACTTTCCATATTTTACTAAGTGATCACCAAGGCTCCAGCTCAAAAGAAAACCAATAACCGATGCTATCTGTATGATCAGTGGTTTTACCGTGAAAGAGGGGGCCATAATAAAAAGAAAAAGTAAAAGGCTACTTCTTCTCATTCCTAGGTTTGAGATAATTCTATTCATCTCTTCTCCCCTTTTGAGGAGATGGCCTTAAGACAAGATAAAAGCTGATTTCTTCCAGAACCAAGTCCTATCGTTCGCCCATTTACGTTCAATGAATATCTAGCTCCCATTTCTTCCGCACGAAGTACCCATCCCGTTAATATGCCGAGAACCTCTTTTCGGTTTCCTAAGACTGTGGACTCATCAAACTTAAAACTCGTGCCAATATTAGAATCAAAATCTTTTACGTACAGCTGATCTCGTTTGGCATACAACTTCCAATCGATTCTTTGGAGACTTTCATTATTATATTTTCGATGCTCAAGGAACTCTTCTTTTTGTAAAGAGCTTCTTAGTATGCCCTTTTCACTACTAGAATTTATACTACCTGGTAATGGCATTTCAACGGGTTTAGGAATAACTAAGTAATCTGAGGAACACTTAAAAGGCTTCCAGCTTTTAAAGATCCCAAAAGGAAAGCTGGTATTTAAATTTCCTCTTTCAATTTCATAGAGCCCTACTTCTTTATGGGGCAATATAAGGCCTAGCTCACAGCTTTGACCTGGCAATACTTCAGCAACATAACTAGAACTTGAATTAAAGATACTAACTTCTATATCGTAGCGGCTTTTTGTCCCTGAGTTTTTAACTCCAACAAAGGCCATTGCTTCCTCTTCTTCAAAATAGTAATCAGCGAGTTTTAAACGAAAGAAATCTATACCGTATAGGTTAAAATTCGTTATATGGCAGCTCACAAAAATAACTGAGAAGAATAAAAAACTGCACAGATAAGCTAAAGAATTTGCATAAGAGAGAGAAATAATAAAAAGAATAAAAATTAAGAGACTAAAGTAGCCTCCACTTCCTGTTAGAAAGATATACACCTTTCCGTTAGAGGTCGCTGCTTCAACCCTCGCGACGATCTTTTCCTTAACTGAATTTAACATGAGTTAGGATACCCTTTACGAGTTCGGATCCATATTTTACGCCTCTATGTCCACCAAGGCGATGGCCCCAGACGTAAGGTGAAACAGTTTGTATATCCTCAGGTAAAACATGATCTCTTCCCTGAAGAAAGGCATAACCTCTGGCGACAAATAATAAATCCCTACCTGCTCTTGAAGACAAAAAACCTTCATCTGTTTCAGAACGTGCATATTCTAATAAATCGAGAGCGTAATCAGCAATAGCATCACTAATTTTAACGTTAAGAACTTCTTCTTGATATCCTTCAAACTCCATTTGGTTTAAAACCGGATCCAAGTTTAAAAAGCTTCTATCTCTATCTGGAAGAAGAAGTATCTTTTTCTCGATCTCTCTTGAAGGCAGATCGAGGTAAAGGGCCATTCTAAAGCGATCTAATTGCGATTCCGGCAATAGATGTGTTCCAATTTGATCGAATGGGTTCTGGGTGGCCACTAAAATAAAAGGTTTTGGTAATTCAATAGTTCCATGCTCATGGCTGACACTACCTTCCTCCATGGCCTGAAGTAAGGCACTTTGAGTTTTGGGTGTGGCCCTATTTAATTCATCAGCGAGGACAAACTTATTGATTAGAGGACCTTCTTTAAATTTAAAATCAGAAGTTTCTTTAACGAAGATATTAGTCCCAATGATATCAGCTGGAAGTAAGTCATTGGTACACTGAATCCTAGAAGTCTCAAATCCAATAAGTCTTGCTAAGGCCTGGACCAAAGTCGTTTTACCAACACCAGGAACATCTTCAATTAAAAGATGTCCTTTACTAAGCAAGCAGGCCAGAGAGAGCTTGATTTCAAGCTCTTTACCTAAAACGACTTCAGATAAAATAGATTCTATTTGTTCTAATTTTTTAATATTCATCTGCCTCAAGTTTAAGGCTTCCACTTGGCCCTTACCAGCAACAAAACCTGTCACCATAGATGTAAGTTACTGATTTCACATAAGGAAAATTAGGCCTTTACCGGCTTTTGACCAAATTTCTCCCTCTGCTAAACTTCAAAAAAAGGGATGGGTTATGAATATAAAGTTCGTATTTGCGGTATTCTTTCTGTCGTTGACGACAAGTTGCGCGGGTCCCATGAATCCATTTGGTGCCGTTGAGCCGGTTCAAAATATTAATTCACAAAGTCCTGAGTTAGCTAGGAGTCCTTCAAGTTATATTAGTACTACCGATGCTGTAATTGATTTTTTGCCAGGAAGACAAAATTGGCATACGGCCATTAACTTTAGAACTAGAATTCATGATCACAATGGAGTTGGACCAAGATCTAAGGTGAAGTTCTTTTATAATAATAAAGACATTACTGAGCAAGTACAAAAGTACTCCACTAAAACTCTATCTAAAGATAAAAAGACTATTTTTTATTCTTTAAAAAACTTCAGATTAACGCTTGATAGAGAAAATAAGATATCTGTTGCTTATCAAAGAGATGATCATAGTGCTCCACTTATAAAACATTATGAAGAACCAAGGTGCCCTATAGATTCTGTCCAAAAGGTTATAGACCACGGTAGATTTAAGTCTAAAAAGATTACTTTTAAGACAATTGAAAAGATTTCTTTAGAAGAAGGAATTAATCCTAGCTTACTAGCTGGCCTAATCGCACAAGAGTCTGGGTTTAATCCTCTGGCCATAAGTTGGGCCAAGGCCATTGGTCTAACCCAAGTCACAAGTTTAGCTGAGACCCATGTACTTAAAAAATTTCCTGAATGGCCGAGATATGAAGACATTTCAGGTTATTCCTATGCAAAGGTAAAGTCTCTGATTCTTCTTGGAAAAATTAACAAAAAGAATGAATGGAGATTAAACGAGGAAATGTCCATAAAAGGTGGAATCGAATATCTTCGTTTTGTAGAATCCTACTGGTCGATTAATTCAAATAGAAAAATGGTTGAACAAGTCTTTCCAGATCATCCAGAGATTTTAGAAGAGATTATCTTAGCATCTTATAACTCAGGGCCTTTCAGAGTGAAGAAAGCAATTGAGCGCCGAGGAAACGATTGGTTAGATTCAAATACTTTAAATGAAGCTAAAAAGTATGTAAAAAAAGTAAAATCATATTGTTATCATTTTTCAAACTCTGGGGAGACTTACGCTCCCTTTTCCGTGAGTAGCTTATGAAAAAGAGACCTCTACTATTTAATCTCTATACTCTATTTTTCTTATCCGTTGCCATAAGTTTTCCCATTCAAATTATGGCGCTATATGGACATGAGCCCTCAGAGGCTTCAATGATCGTAAACAAAATGACATATTTAAACTGGTCCGTTATTGGGGTCTGCCTAATAAACGCTACCTTTTCATTTTACGGGCATTGGCTTTTAAAGCTATCCCTCCCCTTTTCATTTTTTGTTGTGGCCCTAAATAACTTTTTTGTTTCGAAATTAGCTCATGACTACAGCCCCCTCGCTACGACATTAGCGACCTTAACTTTTGGTCTCATAAGTTCATATTTATTTTTCACAAACGCCAGAGAAGTTTTAAATGATCAAAATAAACGATGGTGGCTGGCCCCTAAAAGGTTCAAGCGAAATCTTCCTGTTTGGGTACAGGGCCCTCTTGGAAGTCCGCTTCTCTCTAAAACATTTGATATCTCTAAGTCGGGAGCATTCCTCTCTCATTCAAGCTTAACGAGTACTAGAGAAGATGTGCCAAATACTTTAAATGAAGGTGATGAAATCTCTCTAACACTAGGACTCTCTGGTCAAAAAGAGTTTTCCTGCCAAGCTGAAGTGGTCAGATTAACAAAACCAAAGGGTGACTACCCTGGTGGAATAGGTATCCGTTTCAAAGATATGTCTGTAACAAATAAATGGGTTCTGGATCAAATCTTAAGGGATACGGCTGCTGTTGTGAGTGCTTAAGAAGAGGACCTCAATCGAGATCCTCTTTATTATATTCTTCAATTACTTTAAAAGCTTATAACCTTCTAAAAAGGCTTTGTACTCACGAACAAGAGTGGTTGGATTAGTATTAGGAGTTGTAATCACTTTACATGATCCGCCTCTTGGTCCACTACCAAAAATCTTCTTCTTACATTTAATTCTAGCATTACACCCTTTAAAGTCACATTGAAGTGCGTTCCCTGGATGAGCTTGAAATCTATTTGTGTTGTTAGCAACAGCATTTTTAATCCCATCAACACATCTTTTGAAGTAGTTCTTATCCTTAGCCGTTGAACAAAGATAATCAAATAGAACCGTCTTATAATCTTCCAAATTAGCGTTCTTATCGATGGCCTTTACAGATGGAAAAGAAAATAATTGTAGGGCCATGGCCTTTTCACAACGCTTATCAGAATTATCAAAATTACAAAAGAATTTTGGAAAACTTAGCCCACCGTCTTCAAAACTTCCCCAGTAACTTGAGTAGTTTTTACGAGCGGTTTTGAGTCTCCAGCAAACACCTTTTTTACAATCAAGAGCATCTTTAAAGCTTAGTGTGTTTACGCTAAGTTTCTGAGAATCATCTCTATCAGACTTCTTATAAAAACCGTCTACCTGTAGTCTTTCAAATTTAGTACTTGTTAAGGATCCACTTGCAGGAATTCCCCATACAGTAGATAGCTCGGGAGCAATATTAAAGCCACCGTTGCAACCATTTAAAGTTGCGTAAGCTAGTTTAGTAAACCTAGGAATTACCTTTTGAAGTGTTGATTTGTGACTTCCTGGTTCAATAGTTCCATTCTTTTTAGCAAGCTTAATGGCCCATGGACTCGAGTGCCCGTAGTAGTCAAAACTTGCGATCTTATTAAAGAAAAGCATCTCATTAACGAGGTTGTACACATTGAGAGTAGCATCAACGAGCTTAATAATTGGAAGGTTAAACCTTTGAAAAACCTCATCATTATCTGCACCGTTAACATCGGGCGCTGTTATGATAACAACTTGATGTGCCGGGTACATTTCGCGGTACTTATAACCTTGAATTAATCCTGTCTGAAGGAATTGATCTGAGTCTTTCTTCATACTAGAACCGACAACAATTATATGAGTTGTCTTTTCAGCGTTTAAGCTAGACTGGCCAAGGGCCGTCACTAAGTACTCGCTAGAGCCCTTATTGGATAGAGAAGAGGAGTCGTCCTCAGACCGGTCTACGTAGGCAAATACATTGGTAGTAAAGCCCAAGACCACTAGTAGCATCATTATTTTTATAGTTTCCACGAGCGAAACTTATGTCAGACGATACGGAAAGTTAAGGTAATTTTAGACCGTGTATTTTTTTACCACTAAGGCTTTCCACAGCAAGAACAATACAAGGTAAAATAACTAGATCGCAGAATAAGGCCATAAATAGGACAAATGATGACAATATTCCGAAGTTCTTATTAGGAGTAAGACTGGCGAACATGAAAAGACCAAAGCCGCTAACCAGAATCATCGTCGTGACTATCAAGGCGACTCCGGTACCACTGATGACTTCAGTTAAGGCCTCGATTCGAGGCATTCCTTGTTTTATTAATTTATTATAATGAGAAAGAAAATGAATCGTATCATCGACTGCAATTCCTAATGTGACAGAAGCAACGATAGCACATCCCACATCCACAGGAGTGTTAATTATAGTGAGAAGTCCAGCCCCTAAAACGATTGGTATGAAATTTGGAATAAGTGAAAGAAGACCCATTTTAAACGATCGATAAACCACGATAAGGATAATTGTGATCAATACTAAGGCCATGCCCATGGAGGTGGTAAACGTTTCTACAACATAGCCATTCATTCTTTGAAATAATACTGGTTTTCCAGTTGAGGCCATTTTTAAACCTAACTCTCTTGCCTTGTCTTCTATTTCTTCAATCCTAATTAAGCTCTCTTTAGAGTTTTGAACACTCCATAAGATGCTTAGCCTTAATTCCCTTTGTTTTAAATCAATTCTATTATTTAAGTCCATTCCTTGTGGAAGGCCCATTGTGTATAGAAAAATCTCTTGAGCAATCATTTCTTTTGAGTCAGGAATTCGGTACATCTCCTCTATTCCCCCATGTAGGGATTGATTGACCTCTTTTATAATATCAGTAATAGAAATGATCCGATTGATGTACTCTCTTTGATTCAACCAGTTTTGGAAGTTGTCTACGGTCTTTAAGAAAGTAGGATCCGTAATTCCATTTTCTTTTCCGCTATCAATAACAAGCTCTGGTCCACCTACCCCTTTAAAGGTCTTTAAAGTGAATTGATTCCCGATACTTATCGGATTGCTATCATTAAAGTACTCATAGGGGTTTGAGTTCACTTCATTTTGTAAGGCAAGCCAGGTAAAACTACCTGTGATCAAGATAAAAGCGACAAGAATTGACTTATGCCATCTTTCCAAGAAATTAACATACCTACGGGCCGTAAGCTTTTTGATGGTTCTTCCACCTCTTTGTGCTTTGCTTGATCCAACATTAAAGAGAATCAAAGTAGAAGGTATATAAAGAAGAGATAATACAAAGGCCATTATGGTTGCTATTCCGGCCAAAAGCCCCATCTCAGCAACGGGTCTAACATCTGAAGTCGTCAAGCTAAAGAAACCGATCGCCGTAGAAATTGAAGTAAGAAAGATTGGTGAAATATTTTTATCAAGTGCGGCCCTAAGCGATGTTTTTAAATCCGCGCCTTCAGCGTACTTATCAAAATAAGTTGATAAGAGATGGACCGAGTCAGCAATGGCGATGGCAATGATAATCCCCGGCAAAATAAAAGTTAAACTATTCATTTTAATCTGGAGAAATCCAATTAATCCCATCATAAAAATTAAAGTCGTACCAATTATAGTGAGAGGCAAAAAGACGCCCCAAAAGTTTTTAAAACAAAAAATAAGATAAACAATAACCAATACTACGAGAATAGGATTGATGGTTCTTAAATCTTCAAAGGAAGTTCTCTTAAAGGTTACATTTAAGGAAGGAGCTCCCAAAATATGAAACTTAATATCTTGCGGAGCTAATACTTCATCACCAATTTTTTGAAAACCATCAAAGATCGCATCAAAGTCCACTTCTCCTTCAGGTTTTTGAACAACTCGTCCATATATGACCGCTGATTTATAGTCCCTAGTTAGAAATACTCCGGGAAGAACCTTATGAACTTGAAAGGCTTTTTTCCTTTTTTCTAAAAAGCCCTCATCATCAATCTCTTCAAAAGGAATAAATTCCTCTGTCGAAATATCGTCTTCTTCAGAGGTCGTTAAATTCTGATTATTAAGAGAATCAACTCTGGCAATATCCGGGATCAGCCAAATGGCTTCTGTAACTTTATGAAGAGTTTTAAGTTTTTCTTTATTAAAGAACCCTTCATCTGAATGCATAACCAATACGGCAGACTCATCGTTTCCAAACTTCTTCTCAAAGGAATCTAGCTGGGTGATATTGGGATCATTTGCCCTGAACCAGGTTCTAGCGGAAAAGTCCAAAACAATATTTGTAGAATAAGAAACAAAGATAAAGGTAATCAGCAGACCAAGAGTGAGTGCTGACTTTGGGTAACCCATACAATAGCGAATGATAAGGTCTTTAAATCGTTCCACATGCTCTTTTAACACCTTTTAGACCTATTGTGGACTCAATTTAATCTAATTTTCCCCCAATTGTTTTAAGCCTCTATAAAGGTACAATTAAGTGTGAAGAAAGGAGTTCCTGTTTGATTCACTTGGTTATTATCTCTATTCTCTTGTTCTCGTCTAACCTTTTGGCAGAAGGCGATCCCTTGCAAGTGAACCAAGGTACAGAAACTAAGCAGCTAAGTTCTGACACTGAAATTGGTGAATTATGTGTCGAGCTTGATATAGAAAAAGAGGTGGCCAAGAGTATTGCCAATGCCTCACTACCTTTTAGCATCGACGACAAATTTTCAAATACCCCCTTTCTCTACTTCTTTAACGGTATTATTCCTAAGGACAAAAGCGATAAGAAGATTTGGTCTATGGGCGGACACTATCTACAAATTGTAAAGATGGGAGAGCTTATCTCAGTAAATAATTTGTACTTTTGTGGCTCATTGAAAATTTCTAACTCCAATGATCATTTAGTATGTAAGTCTGCGCAGGGAACAAAGTTAATAAATTTTGATGGAACAATTAGAGATAATAGTTCCACTGGTAATATCTGCCCTACGGCGAAGTCAAGTAAATCGATTAGCTACGGAAACTGTCTCATCTTCTTAAAGAAAGATATCCTTAGATGCGAAGTTGAAATGACATGGCCTTCTACTCAAAAAGAGTTTTTAAAGAAGTCATGTAAAAATGTCGAGATCATTGGTGATGTTCTCCATTGTAGAAGAACAAAATTAAAAGATAGCGAAAAAATAAATTTGGCCAATAACTGCTTAACAGATAGCTCTGTCATGACTGCGCCAGGAGTTTTTGATGGTAATAGGGGCGATCTATTAAAGAGGCTTGATTCTGGGTCTCAACAAGGTAAAGAGCCACCTTCCGAAACGATGCAAAAGTAATTATCTAGTGCAAGCCTCGAGGCTTCTTCAATACTTTGACCATAAAAAATTATTCCATCTTGATGACCATGCATGACCAAAATGCCCTTTTCTTCCCCCCTGATCAGCTCCATTGCCTCATGGGCCATTTCACTTGTTCCATAAGAGGTACACTTATCAGTTCGAGGAAAGTCGCCCTTTAGCATATACTCCCACATCTCTGTATGGTGAATATGCACGATGGCCTTAATCTTTTTATTAGCTAAATATATAGCCCCATGGGTTAGTGACTCACTTGAAGCCTGAATAGGTCCATGACAACCGATACTTTGGGCCTCTAGGTCTCCATCAACAACTCTAGTATAATGTTCTCCAGTTAACTCACTAAAAGCACCTGTTTGGGTACCTGTAATAAGAAACTGAGGAAACTTAGATTTTTTTAGATGAGAATAATCTTTGCGAATAGAAATATTTCCAAATCCAATCTTCTCAGGAAGATATTCTCCAATTAGATTTACTTTGAATAATTTCTTTCTTTGAATCTCTAGTTTTTCAAATTCGGAAAATGGGATAGCATCAGTTTCTTCATATTCTGAAAAATTAAATTTAATGACACCATCATCAATCATAGATTTCACTATCCAGTTTATTTAGGCACGCAAGCATGGCACTTCTCGTTTGCTCCATTAGTTCCGGGGCATCTTCCTTAGTCATTCCCTCAGTTGAGATAGTGGGAAGACATTGGGCTATAATTTTTCCACTCTTCCATTTTCCTAGGTTGATCTTATTAGCGTAAGAGCTAAAGACCACTGGAGCAATTGGACATTGAGCTGCAATGGCCGTAACAAAGGCTCCCTTTTTAAACGGTAAAAGCCCCTTACCTTTACTTCTTGTACCTTCAGGCATTACCCAAACAGAGATACCTTCTTCTCGAATTTTCTGGGTAACTTTTTCCATTGATTTTCTTGCTTTAAAGGAATTTGACCTATTGATCATGATGTTCCCAGAAAGCCAAAAAAATTGTCCAAAGAATGGAATCCAAATTATTGAATTCTTTCCTAGAACAACGGTATTTTCCTGTACACATGATCCGCCAGGAAACATATCCATATTATTTTGGTGATTGCTGCAATAGACTGCCGCCCCGATACCTTCATGAATTTTAGCATCTCGTTTTTCGTATTCTATCCCTAAGATATCAAATCCCTTCCAGGCCAACATTCTAGAAATAATATAAACATTATTAGGATGTCTTGGCCTTAACAGAGAGATAAGGATCCCAAGACTCATGACTCCGGCTATATAAAGACCTATTAAAAATATCCTAACTATTTTAAGCATGACTTTTTATACCAACTTTTCTTCCAGACTCAATGACATCTTTTGGATAAATGACCGAATTTGGACCAACTGTCACTCGCTCACCTATTTTACAACCACCGAAAACCATTGCGTTTAGCCCTATCGTCGTTTTCTTTCCTATTTTTAACTCATCTAAAACGAGTAATCCATGCATACCGTAGTGAGCCATTAAAACAGCCGAGCCACCTACTGTTACATTGTCTTCAAGTTCAATCAGGCAGGCATCTGAAATATTAGATGAGTTAATCATCACATTCTTGCCAATCTTCATTCCCATTAATCTAAAGAAAAGTTCATTCAATATGGAGGGGGTAATAAAGTCTAAGACCGTATATCTCACTAGGTAAATTAGAGCGTTGTGCATATACCATGGAATAGTTTGAATTGAGAGCCAAGGCCCTTTGTATTTCCCATTTCTTCTAAGCCAAATCTTAAAAGGAATATTAAACAGAGGAACGACTAAGATTAAACTTACAACAAAAAGGAACCCTCCAGTACTAAAACTGAGGGCCATAAGAATTGACCTAGAAAACAAGGACCAATCTTGGCTGCTTTCAAAGCTTTTTAAACATAGCCATATGCCAGGGGTACAAGAAATGCTGATACATAAGATATAGATGATAATCATCGGACTGGAACTCAAAAATGAGACTAGAGTGGGAAATTTACGAAATAGATTCTCAAAAAGACCTATTAATCCCTTTCTACGAGACTTCAGCTCATTTATGTTCGATTCAGCAAGTGACTTCTTTTCTTTATTCACCGCCCTATTTTCCCCAGATTTACAAAGGTTTGGCTATCTCAAATCGCCTAACACAGTGTAAAATTTCTGTATGATTAGTTTAAAGTCCAGAGTCAAAGAACTTGCCCTATTTTCAATTCCAATTATTGCAGGGCAAATAGGCCAAATGTTCTTCGGGATAGGCGATATCATGGTTGCGGGAAGGTACTCAAATGAGGTTGTATCTGCCCTTGGAGTCGCCACTGGTATTTTAGCTCCTTTTATTATGGTTGGACTTGGTATCACCTACGCCGTATCAGCCATTGCCTCCCAGAGAAGAGGGAAAAATCAAGAATTAAAAGATTTAGTTGGTTCCTCAATAATGGCCGCACATATTTGCGGCGCCGCTCTTTTACTCATCTTATCTTTGCTTATTTATAACCTCGATCTATTAAATTTACCTGATGCAATCGCGAGTAAGGTTCATATCTATCTTATTTTTGCTGGTCCTAGTATTTTTCCCATTATGATCTTCCAGGTGTTCAAAGAATACTTGCAAGCCTATGACGATACTTACTATGCCAATGGTTCAATTTTAGCTTTCAATGTTTTTAATATCTTTTTAAATATTATACTCATGTTTGGTCTTGGCCCAATTCCAGAGCTAGGTATTAAAGGTGCCGCAATAGCAACTTTGATATCCAGATCTCTCATGGCCTTAGTTATTTTAAAGTACACCATAAGAAAGCATCCATTTGATAGGCTTTGGAGTAAACCAACCTTAAAGTCCGTTATTAATTTAGGCATACCGATTTCACTTTCTACATTAATTGAGGTCTCTCTTTTCTCAGTAGTAACGGTATTAGTCGGTAAGATGTCCATCACCGCCAGTGCCTCTCATAATATAGTCTTGAACCTAGCCTCTCTTACTTTTATGGTGCCTCTAGCACTGGCCTCCTCCGCTTCGGTTAAAGTCGGAGGGTCTTACGGTAAGAATGACCCAAAAGAATTGCTACAATACACCTTAGCTGCGGAAATCCTTTCAGTTGGTTTTATGATCACTACAGCTCTTTGCTATTTTTTAATACCAGGTCTTTTATTGAGATTCGCAACTGACGATCCTGAGCTTCTAAAATACGGCGCCGGGATGCTCGTTTTTGTAGCGGCCTTTCAAATCCCAGATGGGATTCAAGTTACGATGTCTGGTATCTTAAGAGGTATGGGTGTCACTAAAGAGGTCATGTTTTTTGCTTTAATAAGTAACTGGGCAATTGGACTTCCTGTAGGACATTATTTTGCTGTAACCAAAGGAATGGAAGCCGCTGGATATTGGGCCGGCCTAGCATCTGGATTAACAGTCATGTGTTTATTTTTAGTTTGTGTCTTCTTTATTAAATATAAAAAATTCAAAGCAGAGGGTCCTAGTTCATGAAGGTAGCATTGGCACAAATGCCCTTTTGGCCCACTTATATGCCTCCTTTAGGGTTGGCCTATATAACGGCCATCCTTCGCAGGAGAGGTCATGAAGTTGTTGTGCAAGATCTCAATCTTGAATGCTGGACAAGAGTAAAGAAAAATCATGCAAATCCATGGGATGGTTTTTTATTAGATAATGCTAGTAACTTAAAATACTTTAAAGAGAAGCTCATGCCCATGGTTCAGTCTGACTTAACAATTTATGCTAAGAAAGTTGCTTTTGGTGAATTTGATGCCGTCGGTTTTACTGTCAATGAGCTCAATGTTCACTCAACTCGATTTGTCGTTCAGCTTATCAAGAAAATGAATCCAGATATTAAAATCTTCATCGGCGGACCTGAAGTTTATAGTGAACAAAATAAATTACTAGAAGATATTTATTCAGGAACTGTAGAAGCCGCTGTCATTGGTGAAGGAGAAGAGATAGTTGATGAGCTCTTTGAGGCATGGGAGACAGGATCTTCAATTGATCAGATTATTGGCCTCGTCACAAATAATAAAAATAGTAATTATGAAAAAGCAAAGAAGCGTGCTGCCATAGACTTTTCAAAGCTTCCTCTTCCCGATTTTTCAGACTTTTATTTAGATAAATATATGCATAAACAGATCCCCATTATGATGAGCCGGGGCTGCGTTGCGGCCTGTACCTTTTGTACTGAATTTGTAACTTGGAGATCTTATCGAGTCAGGACTGCCAAGAATGTCTTTGATGAGATGGTCAGCATAAAAAAAAGTACCGGGATCAGTTCTTTTTATTTTTGTGATTCACTAATTAATGGCAACCATCAAATGTTATCTGACTTAGTTGACCTCATCTTAAATAATAATTTTCAATGTGATTGGGTCGCCTTTTGCCGAGCAGATGAGAGGTTAACGAAAGAACTATTAACAAGAATGAAAAACTCAGGTTGCAAGGAATTATTCTTTGGCTTTGAATCCGGTTCTAATAAGATCTTGAAGCTGATGAACAAAAATAATACCGTTGAGACGGCGAATAAGGTGATTAAAGAGACGGCCAGTTCTGGAATCTTGGTTCACGGCCTCTTTATCATCGCGTTTCCCGGTGAGACCAGTGAGGACTTCTATCTTACGAAAAAATTTATTTATGAGAATAAAGAGGATTTTTATAAAGTCACGATAGGAGGCACCTTGCAGCTTCCCCCCATTGCCCCAATGTCACAAAGGCCTAAGGCCTTTGATATAAAGCTAAATGCAGATGGCTCAGTTTTCTTCGATGAAAATGGAAAATGGTATTCAAAAGATGGTAAGTTCTCCCCAAAAGTAAGGGCAAACCGATTAGAAGCTATGCAGAACTTTCTTGAGGCCATAGATGTTAATTGGGACCCCATTCCTTTTGAAAGAACTCAGCTTAGTGGTTTTAAAAAGCTTGCCACTAAGCTTAAAGAAAAACATCAGCTGCTTGTGTTTAAAAAAGAAGATAAAAACTATTCTTCAAACTTAAGCCGGTAACCAATTCCTCTCACTGTCTCAATCCAATCTTCCCCAATTTTTTGTCTAATCTGTAAGACATGGGTATCAACGGTTCTCGTGGTTGGGTAGTTCTCATAGCCCCAAACTTTATTTAAGATTTCTTCCCTTGAAAAAGCTCGGTTTGGGCTTTCCGCGAGTAACTTTAAAAAGTCAAATTCCATTTTTGTAAATTCAACTTGCTTTTCAGCAACGGTAACAATTCTTTGGATAGAATCAATAATTAAGTCTCTTAAAGTTAAAACTTCTGCCGTATTGGTTGCATCGGACTGAGATTCTACTTTATCTCTAATTTGAACTCGAACTCTGGCCACTAACTCTCTTGGTTCAAAAGGCTTTGTAATATAGTCGCTTGCCCCTGATTCAAGTCCAATGACTTTATCGATAAGATCAGTTCTGGCAGTTAACATAATCACCGGTTGCTTTTTGCCTTCTCCCCTAATTTCTTTTAGGAAATCAATTCCTTGTCCATCGGGTAGCATCCAATCAAGAATGAGCAGTTTATAGTCATCAACCGTTTGTTCTTTAGCTTCTGCGATTGATTTGGCCCATGTGATCTCAAAACTTTCATCACTTAAATACTGTTTTAAACTTGTTCCTAAACTTTCATCATCCTCAACGATTAATATCTTATCCATTATTTTCTCCTAGTTTTTGATTTTTAAAACTAATCGTAAAAGAAGTAGGCTTAGGGTTAAAAAGCATTTGCCCCTCCATCTCTTTTACAACCTTCTTTACTATATTTAGACCTAGTCCAGTTCCTGAACTCTTATTGCCTTTCACAAACTCTCTTGTTAACTCTTCAAGATTATCAAAATCACATTCACCTAAATCACTGACTTCCACATAAAGTTGCTCTTCTTTCCAACTTAGTTCGACATTAATAGGCTTCAAACCATGAGTTAGGGCATTCTCAACTAAATTTTTTACACAAATAGCGACCCAGTAAGTATCAGTATTTAGCTCACAGTCTGTCTCTAAGTATTTAACCTTGAAATCATCCCCTAGTCTTTCATCATATCCACCAAGAAGCTCTTCAAAGTACATGTTTACACTATCAACCGTTTCAAAATTAAAGTTGATAAGATCTTTACTTTGCTGAGCCTTCAAATAGTTTCGACTGGTCTCGGTTAACCTCTGCATCCTATAGACCTCTGATGATAATCTTAAAAAAGCTTCTTGCGTTTCTTCGTCCATACCGTCATATCTCTTATTTAAACGCTCAATGGTGAGAAGCATACTCGTAATCGGTGTTCTAAACTCATGAGTTAAGACCTGCAAGGCCAATCTTCTTCTATCATCCTCAAGCCTTTGCCCTTTAATTTTTACTAAAAGTAGTCTTATAGAAACCACAATCATAATAAAGAGGCCTACAAAAACCCCCAAGGTTGAGGTGTTGGCCATTCTAAAGATATGTCGAACATTATAATTCCAACAAAGTTCCCCATCTTTATAGAAGCAACTTCTACTCACTTTATAAGTCTGAAGACTATAAGGAGAGCTCTCTAAAAAGTTATCAAGATCGTCCCTTAGGTAAATTCGATATTCTAAAATATTAAAGATCTTTGGATAACGTAGCCTTGCAAATAAGAAGTCGCGAGTAAGTATAGTCCCCTGCCCTTTTGCCAAATCAGAAAGGGCATCTTCATCAAGCCTCTCTAAGATTGAATAGATTCCCCCGAGCTCTCCAATATTTGACCTAAGTTTTTTTAGTTCCATTGTATGAAAATAAGAAAGATGATTTTTAACCCAAGATTTTTCATCATATCCGCCTTTCTTTAAATTAAAGGCCAAGTAGGCAAAAGACTTTCCTGAGGGATGCATATAAGGAGGGTCAGTAAAAAAACTTGCTGGTAAATAAGAGCGCCCCCCACATCTAAACTCTTCCCAAACCCAAACCTTTTCAAAATTCTCCGTATTAATTAATTTAGTAAAACCTTTGAAACACTTCTTCGTTGTTGAATAAAGGATGCTGTTATCTGTTCCTGGCTCAGGTAGGGTATTGGCAGGGTCTAGCAATTTAAACTGCTCAGGTGAGAAATATAGGGAATTAAAATTGACTATGGACTGAGGAGCAACTCTTCTTTGGAAATCGGTCTTAATGGCCGTGATTTCCATGGTTTCTTCTTGCGTAGCGACATTAGAGCCCTGAATAAAAAGCGCGAAGTACCCAAGAGTGAAGGCAATACCTACGGCAGTGAATATCAAGGTTACATATAGCTTCATTCGTCTCCCAAATGCAGATTATCACCAATAAACCACCCTTTGTCAGGGTACTGTCAAAATCTAGCCTTTTTTGTTAAGGTCTGGGCCACAAAACTATAAATAAAGGCCAGTAGATGATTATTTTAGGAATTGATTTAGAAGGTGTTAACCAAAACTTAGTAGAAAATGGGGTTAATTTAGAAGTAGACCGCGTTATCGAAATCGGAGCAGCCTTATGGGACTGGGAAGCAGGTCAACCAGTAAGCATGATCTCTGAAATAGTTAATGAGCCAGACCGATTAAAAATTTCTGAAGAGCTAGAAGAGTTAACCGGTATCTCTGAAAGCATCTGCCAAAAATGGGGCCTCGGAGAAAAACATATCGAAGCCACACTTAGAAACCTTGCCGCCATGATGGATAGAGCTGATTATTGCATGGCCCATAATGGTACTAACTACGATGAGCCAATGATAAAGGCCATGTTCAAAAGGTTTAATATAGAAATGCCTGGAACAGTCTGGATCGATACAATGGTAGACCTTGAATTCCCTAGACTAATCAAAGGAAGAAGCATGGCCCTTCTCGAACATGCCCATGGCTTTATAAATCCATTCCCTCACAGAGCGATCACCGACGTTCTATCGATGTTAAAAATCGCTAGCAATTATGATATTAATAGAATGGCCAAGCTAGCTGAATCTCCTATTGTTAAAATTATTGCCAAACTTAATGCTCCAAATTGGCGAAATGCCAACGAAGTGGATGCCTTTAATAAAGTTAAAAACAAAGTGGCAAAGGCCAGATTTAAATGGAATCCTTCTAAAAAAACTTGGTTCAAAGAAGTTCACCAAGTGCTCCTTGATGAAGGTAATATCAACTATGATTTTGATTGGTTTATTGAGCAATAACAATAAGTTAACCTTATTATTAAAACCGACCTTTTTGCTAAAGTAAATCCCTCGAGCACCCGACAAGTTAACTGTTAGATTTATGAACAGGAGACTTCATGTCAGCTCACCACAATGACGACGAAAACAAAGACGACGGTTCCGTTTGGACCTCCTATTCTGACTTATTCACAACTGTCGCCGTCATCTTTCTTGTTATGTTTGTCTTTGCCCTCCTCAGATCTGGAATAAATACGGCTAAGGCCCTGCGAGAAAAACAGGCACAAAAAGAAATCCTTGAAGGAAAGATTCCTGAAAAACTTGCTCTAGATAATCAAAAAAAGAAAGACACCTTAGATAAATCTATAAAAGAAATGGATAGTTTTAATGAAGTCATTGATCAAAAAATGATGGAAATTAATACTTTCCAAGAAAAAATGAAAAAGCACCAAAATGTGATGGTGGATCTTCTTAAAGACCAAGAAATTAAAGAAACGGTTATGGCCGAACTTCGAAAGGAATTGGATCAAAAAGAAGTGGATATGGTTAAAACGACTCAAAAAATTGATGACCTCAATAAAACTATAGAACAAAAAATAGCCGCCTTGAGTGAGAATAAAAAAGAAACTATCGCTCTAGAGAAAAGGAAAATTGAGTTAAAAAAACAGATCGTCGACTGGGAACAAAAAGTTGTTGAAATAGAAGAACAACATGAAGAGAAAATCATTAAGAAGAATGAAGATATAAAAAGCCTGCAATTAGAGGTTTTAAATAAAGACCAATCCAACGACCAGCTAGAACAAAAAATAACTAACTTGAAAAAGGTAGAAATAGAGAAAGTTGAAATCATTAAAAGTCTTGAGAACAATGTCGAGGGTCTAAATAAAGATTTACTAACAAAGAAAGAAGAATTGAAAGGCCTTGAAAGTAATTTAATTGAAACTAAAAAAACCGTTAAGATTAAGTCTGCCAATATTGAAAATCTACAAAAGAAGCTCACAAACGAATTAGAAATAAATCAACAACTTGATAATAAAGTAGTCGACCTCTCTAAAGATCTTCGACAGACTCAAAAAGAAGTTAAACTGGCTAAGTCTGAAATTGCTCAGAACAAGAATCAAATACAGGAAAAAATTAAGAAGATCCAAGAATTAAAGCAAAATGTTGCTGATCAAAATCTTGTCAATCAAGATTTAAATAAAAATATTGAAAAGCTTGATCAGACTGTGACTAAAGCCAAAAACCAAATCAAGGCCCTTGAAAATCAAGTTAGTAATAAAGATCAAAGAATCACAAACTTAGATAAGGAATTAACCAATCTACAAAAAACTTATGATCAATCAGTTATTGATAATCAAAAACTTAATAAAAAGTCAGAGAATCTAACTGCACAACTGGCCTTAACCACTGAACAGCTTCAATTAGAACAACTAGATAAAGCCAATATTGAAGTAGACTATAAGGCTGCCGTAAAGAAAGCCGAAGAGATGCATAAAAACATAGAGAACATGAGACAAAATGTAGATGGTTTACACAAACAAATCACGGCTAAAGAAAACATCGTTAAAGATCTCGAAGTTCGTCTAGCTTCTTCAAAAGCCAAAAACTTTAAAAGTAATAACAAAAATACGGCACTCAATAGTAAGGTTACGAGTCTAGAGACCCAAATTAATAAATTAAATAGTGAACTTAAAAATGAAAAAGAAAATAAAAATAAGGTTAATCAAGACTTAGCAAACCTAGAACAAAATTATTCAAGAAATGAGAACAAAAGAAAAGAACTGAAGTCCGTTATTAATGGCCTTAATCGTCAGATAACAAATCTACAATCAGATATAAATTCTAAAGATAGTAAGAACAAAGGACTTAATAACGAAGTAGCCAAGTTAATGAAGCAACTTGATGGGCAAATGAGTAATAACGGAAAACTAAGTCAGAATATCGATTCTCTTAAAAAGCAAGTAAATGAACTAAACAGTTCACTTGGGCAAAGAGCGGCAAATCAAAAAACTCTTGAACAAAGGGTCGCCACACTTAAGAATGGCATTCTTAGAAGAGATGGAAACAATCAAGAGTTAAGTAAGAATATTGAGGATCTAGAAAATAAAGTTGCCGGACTCAATTCAGACCTTCAAAAGAAGGGCCAAACTGTAAAAGGGCTAGAGTCACTTTTAAAAGATTTACAGAGTAAATACGCCTCAGCCCAGAATGAATGGAGTAAAACTAAAAATCAGGGTAACCAAAAAGATAATCTTATCTCGCAGCTAAAAAACCGAATCGCTACAATGAACAACCAGATCTCGAAGAATGGTCAGGTAAGCATGGGGATTAAAGAAAGGTTTGATCGCATGGCCAATGATTACTCTAAGGCACTAAACAGAAGTAAAGGGCAGGAGGAAGAGCTAAGAAAGCTAAATAATAAGGTTCGTGAACTCTATGCCCAAATGGAAACAGATAAATTTCAAGAGATTGAACCAAACAAACTAGAAGAAGAAAATACGATGCTAGCTCAGCAAAATGCCGTTCTTAAGAAGTTACTCGAAAGAAGAGAAAAGGAAGCTACCAATAAGGCAAAAGATGAAGGAAGAAAGATAGCTAGTGTTCAAAACTCACTACGGGCTCATATTGGAAAGAAAATCGCAGATAGAATGAAAGCTGCCAACTTAGATGTTTTTGTGGATCCTAACACTGGAGCCGTAATCCTAAGAATGGATAATAGCTTTTTGTTCAAGAGAAACTCGGCGGACTTATCTAATGGACTTAAAAAGACCTTAAAAAATGTCATCCCCCTTTATGTTGATGAATTGTTTAAAGATGCTGGAGTGGCAAACAAGATCAATCACGTTAATATTATTGGTCACGCCTCCCCTAGACATAGACAAAAATACGTAGACCCGCTTGGCAAGAATATTAGGGCCTATAATTTCAACTTAGATTTAAGTTCAGACCGCGCAAGAAGTATTGTGAAATACATTTTTGGCCGTCAATTCGGAACTTTTGAATATGCACCTCAATTTAGGCAAAAAGTACAGGCCATAGGAAAAAGTTTTTCAGATCCTGTCCTAAGAAAACCTGGGTCAATAAAGAAGCCCAGTAATGACTGCGGAAAGTATGATTGTAAGCTAAGCCGCCGAGTAGAGATCAGTTTTACGCTTAAAGATAATAAAGACGTTTGGGAAAATAAATAACTCGTAAGGGAGTAAGTTGTGATACTTAACATGGTTTTTGACTTTTTTAGTAACTACCTAATTGAATTCATGGGTTCAATGCTTGTCATCGGTCTTGGATTCAGATGGGCCAGTTGGCATGCGAGTAAAAGGGAAGATGCCTATTTTACAGGTTTTACCTCTGAAATAGAAAAGACTATCCTACTTCAAAAAGATGTCACCCATGAACAAGTCGAAGATGTGGATAAGTATCTAGTAGAACTCCTAGAAACGGTCAGTGAAAAGCTCCCCACTCGTAGCCTTAGAAATAAAAAGCAATCAAAGAGCAACCAGGAAACCGCCGAAAAAATGGGGGCTCAAAATGTTGTTTCCCTAAGAGAGTATGTAAAAGGGGATCAAAGCTTATTCCTTGGGATAAAAAATGAAAGTGCTTCTTTTAAGTCTAAGTTCCCACCAAATTTTAATGAGCTAACAGATCGAATTCTGGAAAAAGATGACAACTGGAATAAGCTATTAAACTTTTTTCCAATAGGTCCGATTTCAAGGTTGATCGATATCCTACCAGGACTTTTTGTTGTCTTCGGAATCTTCGGTACTTTTATCGGAATCTCAATGGCGCTTCCAAAAATTGCAGAGATGGATTTTAATAATCTTGAAGCTTCAGGTGAAATACTGACTCAGTTCGTACTAAGTGTAACTTATGCCATGAAAACAAGTATTGCTGGTATTCTCTTTTCAGTGATTATGACTCTTCTAAATACGATCGCTCCAGTAACTGGTATGAGAAATAGAACTTATAAAAAGATTTCAAATTGTTTTGAAAATATCTGGCATTCAATTCATGGTGAAAAGTCTATTGAGGAAGAAATGCACGAAGTCCTTCCTGCTCTTTTAGAGGAAGTTAAGGCGCTTAGAAAAGCGGCTGAAGATAAAAATGAATCAGATGAGGAGAAACTTGAGCATAAGGAAGGAGCTTAATCATGAGCGCCATCGCAAACCTAGTTAAAGGTTGTCCCCTTTTTCATGAGATCTACGATAATGAAGTCGAAAAGATTTTGGCAGACTGTCTCGTGGCGACCTATCAGCCAGGTGACATCATCATGAAACAAGGCGAAGAAGGCACGGATATTTGTGTTATCTTAAGCGGCTATGCAAATATTTCAGTCCTAAAAGGTGAGGAAGAACATTTTATTGCGACCATTGGTCAGGGTGATATCTTTGGCGAAATGGTTTTAATTAATGAGACAAAAAGAACTGCCAATATTGTTTGCAAAGAAAAGTGCGACGTCCTTGTTTTGAGCTTTGAAAACTTTTATAAGTTTTTTAGCAAGAACCCCTCAGTCTTTGCCCTTATGGTTTTAAATGTAACGAGACTAATTACCAAAAGACTTAAAAATTCTAATCTTGTTGTCCAAGAACTGAATCATAAAATCATTGAGCTAGAAGGAAAAAACAAGGCAGCATAACTCAATACTTTCAATACCTTAGAGGCTGTCAATTCACCATCTCCCAGATGAAATCCTCTCTTTCCTTTCCATCTCACCATGCTTATCCTTAAGATGTGAAAAACACCGAAAAAGTTTCAAGATTATTAGCTGGCCCTGAAGTTAGATCATGGAGGGCCTTGTTCAATGCTTTTAAAAGCCTCTCTTCAGAGTTTGAGAGCAGCCTCTTAGAGCATGACTGTTCCGTACCGCGATTTCAGATTTTACTGCATCTCCATACTACTGGACCACATACTCCAGTAACACTAAGTAGATTAATGAAGGTAAGCCGAGCAAATATTACGACTTTCTTAAAAAGGTTAATTGAAGACGGTCTAATAAAGTCAACTCTAGAAAATGGCTCAGAAAAAAGACCTGCCTATCAGTTAACCAAAAAAGGTGTAAAGTTTTTTGAAACAGTACTTCCCTCTCATATTGGGAATGTAAAAAAGAAGATGCCTGCTTTTCCAGAGGAGCTTATCGCTCTTTTAGAAGAAATCCCCGAGACTCTTGAAAATTAATTATCTTATTTAAATCTGGAAAGAGTTTTATCTATATTTTTAAAATTAGGGTTTAACTCTTTTACCTTTAGGAGTTGTTTCTTTGCCATTGGATAATTTTTTTTCAAAATATAGACGTGAGCTTTATTATAATAAGCCTTAGTCACTTGATCTGATCTAACCAATATTTTATCCAAATATATAAGAGCATCATCTAGTTTCTTTCTTCTTAGTAGCCACATAGAATAATTCTCAAGCGACCGAGGCCTATGCTCCCATTCCTTAATAACTTCTGAATACTCATTAACCATAAAACTAGAAAATGGTCTTTGTAATGATTTAAATCGCGCACCTGCTGGAGTAAAAGGTAATCTCATCTGATTACTAATCTCTAAGAAGACACCTGGTTTATCCAAGAAACTCGGGGTATCCATAAACAGATTCCAAGTCTTTCGATAACTTCCTTTACCGACAATATCATGCCTTGTTTTATTGGCCAAAGTCATAAGGTTATATTGATAATATGCTGTAATTAAAAAACCTACGGCCAATGAAACTTTAACAACTTTCCAGTATATATTTTGAGAAGAAAACTTGATTAATTCCTCCCCTCCCATAATAAGAAAGATAAAAAGTATAAGAAGAGAAGAGTCCACATAAAAAGGTTGAACTGCAGAATATAAGCCTAAGTAAAATAAAATGCCAAGCCAACCGGACTTTTCTAATCCCTTCTTATTTAGAAGTTCTTTTCCCATAAAATAACATAATGCTATAAAACCTAGGAT
>JAIBDQ010000125.1 GCA_024686135.1 Halobacteriovorax sp.
ACTTGATGTATTCATCAGGAGCTTTAGTTAACCTTTTAGAATATTCAAGTTTACTATCAAAAGCTCCAGACTTTAGCTCTTCTACAAAATCCCTAATATAATTCTCCATCTCTTCGTTCAAAAATAGCTTTTCATAAAGGCCATACTGAAAAGTTTTAGCCAACTTAGTCGAATCTGATCTTACATATTCCATTCCAGCAAATTGAAGTTTGTCAGAGTCTCCATCATAGACTAATCCAACATATTTCTTTTTAGCGCCTTCTCCAGTTCCTCTTGAAGCCGGAAGAAAAAATTTCTTATAGTATTTTTCAAACTCCATCACAAGTTCACTTTTTGCCTCAAACAAAATCCCAATTTTCTGTTCTAAGTATTCAGTGAGCATCGATGCTAACTTCTCCCCTCTTTCAAAAGGATTAGAGTGATCAGTTCCTTTTAGTTTTACAAAGACTGAATCAGTATCTCCATAAATAACTTTGTAACCTTCAGACTCAAAGAATGTAATGGCGGTTTTAAGTACCCACTGCCCACTTTCAGTTATAGCAGTAGGTAAATCTGCATGATAAAAGCGACAACCAGTCGAGCCCATCACTCCATAAAAACTGTTCATGAGAATTTTAATTGCCTGGGAAAGATAGGGATCATTATCTCTTTTTGCCTGGGCGCGAAGTTCCATCAACTCAACAATAAAGTCAGGTAGAATATGCTCAGTCCGAGAAAAAGATAGACCCGAAGGAGTAGCTCCTGTTTCAACGTCATTTTTAATTCGTGAGTATGGATCAATTTTAAAAGTTTTTATAATACTAGGGTATAAACTCATAAAATCGAGAACTACAACATGATCATGCAATCCGACTTCTGGCTCCATAACAAAGCCACCGCTTGCTCCTGCGTCTCTGACCATTTCAGGTATATTATTGGCAACAATTCCTTTTCTATGCAGTCTTGGTAAAAAGAAATGATCAAAAGCCGCAGTACTGACCCCAACTCGATCCATTAAAAGCCCACAAATAATCGTTCTTTTAACTATCATTTCAATCAAGCCGGTTTTCTGATAGATGCGATTCACAAGAGTGCAATCTAATAAATTATACTTTGCTAGCGATTTTTTATCTTCTCTGAATCTTCTCGCAATTTCCTCAACTTTATTCCCACCTGTATCGGTAATATCTTTTCCATCACCTAGAAGGACATTTGCAACGGTATCTAGCTTAAAATTTTCAAAAGTATAAAAATTTGATCTTAGGGCCGGTGGACCATCGATGACAACTCTTCCCTCTAACTTGGCAAACCATCCGGCTCCCTTTCTTTCCGTAATTCTTGTTTTAGATCGCCCTCTTCCCCAATTAAACTCCATTCCATACTGAGTATATTTTCTTTCAAGAAAACTCATATCAAAACCAATCACATGCCAACCGATTATAATATCGGGATCCAAGTTCCTTAGTTCCTTATCAAAGGCCGATAGGACTTCTTTTTCGCTAGGAAATAATTCAAGTTTACATTCTTCAATTTCCTGAGTCTCTCGAGCTTCCCCCACCATAAGAACTTTTTTAAATTCTCCAGTGTCTCCATATTGATGATACCCAATAGAAAACAAGTCGTTTTTCATTGAGGTTTCAATATCTACGGAAATTATATTCAATTTTGGAGTGTAAGTTGTCGGTCTAACTTGAGGGTTTCTAAAAACCTTTACACCTTTTTTTTCTAAGTATTCACCGCCAAATTCGACTGATCCATTAATAAATCTCTCCATTAGGAAACGTTCGGGGGCACGAACATCAGATTCATAGGTTCTTACGCCTTTATCGGCCAAGGTATCTTTGGCCTCCATAAGGTCTCTATTTGTAGAAAAATATAAAGCATCTACTTCTAATCCTGCCATAGAAACAAGATTTACTTCTTTACGCTCTCTTAAACCTCTTAGATTTGGAAGCCCTGACTCCTCTCTTGAAATAAAGAAGACGGGATACTGGCCGGTAAACTCTAAAGCAAAAGGACCTTCATCTGACTTCCCAAAAAATCTTAGAACATGTTCGCCTTTATAATCTTCGTAATGACCTGTTAATAGAAAGCCTTTTTGCAATTCTAACTCACCGTTTAAAACTTAAATTCCACTTATACACTAATCTAAAGGCACTTTACCTTAACTGGACCAAAAAGCACTTATCTTTTAAACTCTATCCATGACAAATCTATACCCCCCAATTGAGCCCTACAATACAGGGATGCTTAAAGTTGATGACACTCATACTCTCTATTATGAAGAAGTCGGTAATCCAGAAGGAAAACCTATCGTCTTTTTACATGGTGGACCGGGAGGTGGATGTGGAACCGATTATCGTAGATATTTTGATCCCAAAAAATGGCGAGTGATTCTTTTTGATCAAAGAGGATGCGGAAGAAGTACTCCTTTTAGTGAACTAAAAGATAATACAACCTGGCACTCAGTAAAAGATATTGAACAGTTAAGAAACATGCTTAATATAGAAAAGTGGGCCGTATTTGGTGGCTCATGGGGATCAACCCTTGCTCTTACTTATGCCATTAAACATCCCGAATCAGTTGAAGCGCTTTTCCTACGTGGTATTTTTATGGTCAGACCTCAAGAAATAAAATGGTTTTATCAAGAAGGTGCTTCTCGTATATATCCAGATGCTTGGGAGAAATATGTTGCGCCAATTCCTAAAGAAGAAAGAGACGACTTCGTAAAAGCTTTTTATAAAAGATTAACAAGTAATAACCAAGAGATCAGAAAAGAAGCTGCTACGGCCTGGGCCACTTGGGAAGGATCCACATCTAAGCTTATCCCCACTCAACAAATGGCTGATAGCTATGGAGAAGATCATTTTGCAGATGCTTTTGCCAGAATTGAGTGCCACTATTTTATAAATAACTGTTGGTTCGATTCGGATTCCTGGATATTAGACAATATTGATAAGATTTCTCATATCCCAGGTTTTATCGTCCATGGCCGCTACGATATCGTTTGCTGTGTAGAGAATGCATGGGACCTTCATAAGGCGTGGCCATCTAGTGAATTAAAAATTGTTGAAGATGCCGGTCATACTTTAAGTGAGCCAGGAATTGCTAATTGGTTGATTGAAAAAACAAATACTTATTAGGTAAAAACTTCCACGTTTTTTACATAAACAATAATTTATTAGTTCCCTTAAAATAAGAGAATGATAAAAATTCTCTTTATGTTACTTTTTGTATCGTCTGCAAACGCAGCGATTCTGACAAAAAATAATGGCTACTTTCACTCTAGAGTTTCCTATTCTACTTCATCATCTCTTTGGTTAAGAGGTGATGAGAAAAGTGATTACTCTGGAGCGGCCCTACTGGGTAACTCTGAGAAGGCCACCAGAAACTATTACCAGGTCGGTTTAAAAACTTACTGGGGACTAGGTTATGGATTTCAGATTGGGGGTGGACTCCAGTATGGAATTGTTCATCTTAGCAATGCTCCTATTTTAGGCGCAGCTGAAGGTGACACCAGATCTCAAATTTCTGAAATTTCATTTGAGACTTCATATCAGGCCATAAAAAGAAAGAATTGGGATCTCATAACGACACTTAGGTACCTTCACCCTGGTAAGCAAGGGAGAAGACATCCTGAATTTCTATCGTTTAATGATTTTGCTAGTTTTCTGGAGTTTGAATTAAAACATAACTGGAAGTCTGGAAAGATCTCTCTAATGAGTCTTGGGAAATATAAAAAGACTATTACGACTCTAGGAAATAATCACTTTATATTTGAAGAAAATATCTCTTATCAGTTTTATGAAAAAGTGTCCTTTGGTTTAGGTTTAGATTTCTTAAATACCGACGGAGGTTTTGATGTCGCCGACACAGGATTTAACAACTTCATTACAACTCAAGGGTTTCTTCCTGTCTGGAACAAAAAAGAATCTTGGTTAGGTTTATCAATAACGGGTGATTATAGAATAAATGATACTTGGATAGCAGACGCCTATATCCACAGAAAAATTCTCGGGAAGAATACTGATATCTCCACAACTATTGGACTTGGTATAGGAAGGGGATTCTAATGAAAAAATTAGCTATCTTTGTCTGCCTCTCTTTAACTGGTCTTTATTTTATTGGTCAAAAAGTTGAAAGCTCTGGGACCTATACTCCTTCAGTAAAAATTGATAACGCCAATATCTCTGATAATCCTGAAGAAATCGCAAACAATATTCATTCTTACTTCAAAAATGCTTTTGAACCTATCAATACAATTCCTGGTATTGAAAAAGCCTGGAGACATAAGGTTCATAATTCAGTTATTTTAAGTCATTTTAAAATGGAACAGGTAAGACCCCATAAACTTGAAGATCTCGAACCTAAAAAGTATGTAAAGGCACTTCCAGAAGTTAGAGAGTTAACCAACCTTCTTGTTGGAATTACTGATTGGAAATTAGTGAAAGCGCAGTTCGACTTAAAAAAGAAACAGAAGTTAGCCAGATTTAAACTTAAAGGCATTTATAAAAACTCACAAGAAAAACAAATCCTCTTTTATGAAAGACATGTCTTTCAAGGGCGGTTTTCTTATACCTGGCAGCTTAACTTCCCCGATGCACTTCAAGGTGTCCTCACTGACAAGGTCGCAAAGGCTCTTTTCGAGTACCTTGAGGTGGGAAAATGAGAATATACTTCCTACTTTTTATTTCTGCTATCTTTGTCATTCAGCCCCTTGGAGCTCAGATAAGGATTGTTGACGACTGTACACCTCCCCTTAGAGATCTTTCCGTTCTAGATAAGCTTGCTCAAAATATTAATGATATTGAAGACAAGTATAACGACTGCAAATTTGTCCCTGAAGAAGACCGAAAGAAAAAAAATGAAAAACAGGCTTCCACTGCAGTCGTTTTAGCAAAGATGGCAGCAGGCTGTTTTGTTGGACAACTAAAAGGTTTTTTCAGCAGCTTAAAAGATATCATTACCGGATTTTGGGATTTAGCGAAACTTGGCTATAAGCTGGCAAAAAAGTTTGGCAAGAAGATGGTTAACTTTTTATATATTGCTTATAAGAGTGGAATAACAACGGCCTTTAGTGAAATGAGCAGGGATGTTCAAAGCATAGGTAAAACGATATTGAGCGGACTGAAAGGTCTTCCGCAGATGATCCTAGAAGCAGGGGTAAAGTCAGTAGAAGGGTTCAAGTGTATGAATGCTGCGGCCAGAGCGGAGTATGTATGTAAATCCATAAGCTACGTAGGCACTGATGTTCTCATCGCCGTCTTGACTGGCGGAGCTTCCAAAATAGGATGGGTCTCTAAAGCGCAAAAGGCCATAGGTTTAGGAGTCAGGGCTCAAAAGGCCAAAATAGCAGCGAGGATTAGCAAACTCGATAAGCTTAATGATGCCAGAAGAAAAGTAACGGGAATTCTTGATGGAATAAAAGCTAAAAGGTTCTTGAAAAAGTCTCTAAAAGGTTTTGACCCTAAAAAAGCAGCAAAAGCAATTGAGAATATGGATGAAAAAGCGAGAAGATATAAAAAGCTTTTAGACAAAGCCGATGACGACCTAAACGTTATTTTAACTCAATTAAAGAAAACACCTAAAGGACCTGCTAAAGATGCATTAAAAAGACAGGCAAAACGAAAATCCGAACAGCTTAAAAAAATCACAGCTTCAATGAATAAGCATAATACAGAGCTTAGTCATCTAAGAAGTAAAAAACTTATTTATGATTTAAATGAGCAAGGGGCCATAGAAGTTAAGAGAGTTATTCCGGATGGGAAAGTTTTAAATGACGAGAACTTAAAAGTTGGTCGCTACCCACCTTGGTCAGAGGGTGGACCGGTTTATGAAATTAAAGTGAAAAAGAAGGTTTCTCTCTGCCGAGGCGGAGAAGCTGGAGAGGCCCTAACAAAAGGCGCTGGAAGATGGTTTCTTCCTTGTGCTACTAAAAACTTTAGATCAAAGGCTGAGAATAAATGGGTCAACGCCACGGCTGACAACCCATACGATGAATTCTCTAAATATAACTTGAGGGAGGGTGACATCATACAATTAGGTGGAATAAACCCCATTACCAACAAGATTGGACGCAAAAGAGTGTTCGTGGACAAAAAGTACGGTACCGTTAGTGAAGTACGTGGCGGCGGCGGGGAAGTACAGGTTTTTCGGCCAAGCAGAGATAAATTGAATGAAAAAGACTTAGTTCGAACAGTGAGAGTTTATGATTCAGCTACAGTTAGAAAAATGCAGGCAGATGCGGCGAACGCTGCAACCAGACAGGATTTATTAAGAATAAAGAAAAAAGCCGAAGGATTTGTAGATGATCTAGAAGCACAGTCTTTTGTTAAAGAGGTTCAGGAAAGGCTTGAAGGCTTTCAATAGGCCTAAAAGATTTTACTCTTCTCCATCACTTGGTGGAGAAGTAATATCGGCATTTGATTCAGATGGGTTTTCAACGATTTCTTCAATCTTTTGAACTCGACCAAAATCAGTACGAACATCAAACTTTTTATTTGTTTCTTTCTTCTCAACGTCGCCATCTTCCGTGTCGACAAGTTCAATCTTTTTTAACTTAATCAAATAATGGCCTCTGGCACCTCTTTGATCATCTGTGATTCCCTCGTTAGAGAGACGATCTAAAACTGAAGTAAGATGATAGCCATTGTCTTTTTCTTTTGCGATGAATTCAAGGATCTGTTGATTTTCAAGAAGAGAGCCGATAAATGTTACTGCCATAGCATTCAAAGAAAATATTAATGCCAAAGCGGTTAAGATCAACTTCATTTCTTGCATCCTCCAAAATAGACTTTAAATCTGGAGCCAAGTTATAGCAAAAAATGGGCCTCATTAGCAGTGGCCCTGTAATCTTTTTAGGGAGCTAAACCTTTGTAATCAAAAAGATTCCATCCCTTATAGGAAGAAGAGTTCCATATAGTTCACTGGAGCTAGAAACATAGTCATTAAGCTCCTGAATATGGGCCGTGGAGGTATCCGTTGGATCTAGTTCCTCAGGCGCCTTCAGCACTTTTCCGCTCCAAAGAACATTGTCCACAACAACAATCCCCTTCTCACTTAATCTAGGAATAACTAACTTAAGATAGTTTAAATAGTTTTGTTTATCCGCATCTATAAAGACAAGATCAAACTCACCATCTAGTTTTGGGATGGTTTCAAGGGCCGGACCTATGACCTTATTAATTTTTTTCCCATCGGGTGATTGCCCCCAATACTTTTTTGAAAGTGGCGTTAACTCATCATCAATATCTAAAGTAATAACCTCTCCTTCTTCAGGGAGATTTTCGGCCATGCAAAGTGCACTATATCCAGTATAGGTTCCAATTTCTAAAACTCTTTTCACTTTTAAGGACCTAACAAGAAATCCTAAAAGAGACCCTTCCATCTCACCCACTAACATCATAGACATGGGAACATTGGCCCTTGTCTCATCACCAAGCTCTTTAACGTACTGACTTGGTCGGTTCGATTTACTAATGGCATACCCTTCAATTTCTTCATTTATAAACTTCATCATTACCCCTTTGTGCATGCCCAATATAACGTAAAACACCTTCTCAAGGCCACTTATCGCTACGATAAGCTGACTGAATAACACCGGAATTTTTATCCGTAAGTCTTCAAAGTTAAATAAATTTTCTCTGCTTTTCACAGTTTTTCCGAAAAGTTTCACATACATATTAATTGTTAACGAGGGAAAGAAATGAAATTCATGACATGGGTGCTGATTAGCGCCATTGTATCTTTTGCATCAATTGCGGATTCAAATGCAAAAACCGTTGTCTTCAAGAACTTTAAGGTTAAGAAGCAGCTCTTTCAAGAATATCGCGGACCTTTTAAGGTAACTGTTCAGGGTGACCATAAAGTATTGTTGGAAGAAGATGAATCGATGATGAAAAGCCGAGGAATCAAAGACAACCCTCTTTACCAAAAAATTGCTAAAAAAGTAAAAGAAGAACTTTTAAAGCAGGCGAACAAAATCACAAATGACACAATAAAATATAACCAATCTTATTCTCTTGGAGATACAAACTTCTCTGGCTTTAACTGGGGTGGAATAATATCAGGTGCAGGAATAAATGCTGGACGTAGACTTTACCCAGACTATACCGCTAGTGAAGAAGAAAAAAGATGGGTTGTTGAGGATCGCTTTGAAATTGAAGTTGATGCGAAAACCTTTCTTAAAAACCTCAAAGACTCTGGAAGTGTTGATATCTCAAGCACTAATTTAAATGCCTTTGCTGGTATTAGATTTAGAAGAACTTATACTTATATTCATTTTGCACCTAGCTACTTAAAGGGACTTACAAGAGATTTTGATAAGTTGTTTTTAGGCTTTTTAAAATTTGGTGGTTCGCGCTTCCTTTCACTTGAAGATCACGAATCTGTATCAAGAAAAGATTATTTAAGTGCTCACTTAAATGCTAGTGCTGATACTCCTTCCTACTACTTTCTTTCAGCGTATGCTGGAGGTACTCTTCAATACAGCAGAATAAATGATGTTAGTATCCATAGACCGGGAACAAGAGATTTCCCTCGTGAGAATGAAATACTTAGAGTGAGTGTAAATAAAAGTAGAATAACGGGGAAGTCTGTAACAGTAGGTCTTCAAGCTGATTTTTTCAATCTATTAAAAGTATCTCTATTAAGTTATGAATATTCTAAAAACTTAAATGAATCAAGCTTCTTATCAATGAGCTTCAGAACACATGACGAAGAACTTTTAGATAATAAAGATTCTCTACTTCATCAGGAAGTAAAAGATGTTCTAAGAGGAAAACTTCCTGAGAACAATCTAT
>JAIBDQ010000004.1 GCA_024686135.1 Halobacteriovorax sp.
AATATCGAGACGACTTGGAATACCACACAAAGACCACTGGAATCATCAGCTAAGCTATAGTGAGTTCTTTACACCAATGATCAAAGAAATGAGTCATTTTATTTCAGTTCCAAAGGAAATCTAAAATAGATAACTCATACCAACGATAAGTCTTGGTCCAGACTTAGTTGTAACAGACTCCACATCCGAAGTAGAAAGTGAGCTCTTAATCCCTTGGCTATAAAAATCAAGCATTCCTCTAACTCCAAAACCAGAAGCCGTGTAGTACTTTGCTCCAATTCCTAAACTGAAAAATGTTCCACTACCTTTGGTCTCAGCATCACCAACAGTCGTACTGCTACTAATTAGGCCTAGGCCTCCACTAACGAAGCCAATCACTCTTTCAAATGAAAGGATGTCATTATAAAAATGCCAATTAGTTCCGATCCCCATATTGGTCTGAGATGTTTTAATTTCATCGGTAGATACATCACTTGAACTAGTCGTAGAAGAATAATCAAGAGTAGCAAAAAATGAGAACTTTCTTAGCCAGTCTTTTCTATGTGGAAAATATTTTTCAAGTGAACCACCAATTCCCATTGTGGTTTCTTTTCCTGTCGTCACTTCATTACCTTCTATCCCATCGTCTACGCTAGTGCTTAGTGAATGATATTGAAATCTAGCAATAAACTCCCAAGACTTATTATCAAAGACACCTCTTCCCTGTGCATAGGATGAATCTTTAGAGTCCATATTTCTAATATATCCCCCACGCTTTAAATTTACCTGAGGTCTATAGGTTCCCCTTTTCGACTCTACAACTGGTCCTTCATTTAAACTATCGAGTTCCTCTTGATCACTAGAAGTCTGCATTCCTCTTTGTCTAGATGAGGTATCCCCTCGGGCTATTGATATAGAGTCTGTTCCAGAAGGAACAGGTTCATAAACTAAACTCTTAGAAGCATCCTCAGTTAATTTTAAAGGACTAGAGATTTTTATATTAACAACTTTATCAACATTTACTGAATCTGCACTGATCAATCTATAAATTGACCATATCGACCTGGTTGGTGATGCCTTAGAGACGACCCCTCTTGCGATCACCCCTGTCGTCAAAAAGAACTTCGCATGATCCCCCACAACCAGACCGTCTTCCAGTCCTCTATTCAAAAGAACTGTTTTCTTTGTGGAGGAGACACTCAAAATTCGAGTAGTCAATTTTTCATCAATCTCTAATGCAGATACTGATGTTGTAAAGATAAATACGAATAATAAAAATACATTCCCGTACATATTTCCTTCCTTAGAAATAAGTGCTGAGCCCAAAGGCCACTTTAAAGCGATTTAACGTTATACTTCCAGTTATATCTTCCACGGCGGGGACTGTGTCTAAAATAGAATATTTTGTTGGTTCATAGCTAAAAGAAACACCTAGTGCGAATCCAACTTTAACTAATTCATCATCGGTATCACCAGATTTGAATCGATATTTAAGACCACCTTGAAAAATGGGTAGGGCCAAAGTCGAAACTTTATATTCTTGTAATAATTCTGATGAAAGTAAGTTTCCGTTTCCTCTTGCTGCCCCCAATCCAATAAAGCCAATCACTTTCTTAATGGTTATAGGCTCATTCCACCAATACCAATTAAGAAAGCTTTGAAAGTTTCCATACTTAAGTCTTGCATTTGTATCGCTATTTACAGCATAAAAAGTATTTCCTTGTTCAAATCCAATCTCAAATGTGAAACTTTTAAAAAAGTCTACCGATCCCCTTAGTGGAACTTCATATGTTATATTTAACGAATAACCTAGCCCCGTATTATTTGGGTCTTCAGCTGAAACGGAATCATCCATATCCGTATAAACTTTCAAATTAATTTCATGCCCCATTCTTTCAGACAGTACTCTTTTTCTTCTTGATTGCTCTTCAGCGATACCAGTTCGAATAAAGTATTTACGAAGCTGCTCATCCTCCATATCTGCAGACCAGGCCTCACCTTCTCTGGCAATTTTTTCTCTAGCTCTTGGGCTGATTATTGTTTCACGCTTTGAATGGGCCATTCTTTTTTCATAAGTATTTAAATGACTAGCTCTGTCCGGCCTTGAGTCGCGATAAAGACCTTCTAGTCCCGCTTTTTCAGAGTTTATTTTTGTAACAGCACCTTCTACTGTTGATTTGGCGATCTCTCTATCAATCGCCGCTCGAATAGCATCAGGTTTAACGCCTTGATTGTTTTGATCAATAAATAAAGTTTCAACTTCGTCTAAATAATTTTCTGAGAACTCTGGGTTTCCTCTTTTTTTCCAATTCAAATACTTTGTTTGTTTGATATCGTAATCAACAGTTGACTGGGTATCGGTGATAATCTGAGACTTCTTATACTCGCCTTCTCTATAAACCATTTCTGATGGCATACCTCTTTGACGGTCTTCAACATACTCACTTAAACTCTTTGCTCTTGGGAGAAGAACTTTCTTTTCTCTTATCTTATATTTTCTTCTTCCCTCTAATACGACTGTATCTCTAGCAAAAAGAATGGATTTCCCTTTTTTTAAAAATTGAAAGTTTTCAATATTCCTAAAAAACCAAAAAGATCTTTCGTTATGAGTTTTAATGACTTCTGCTTCCCCGATAAAATAGAGCTTTGGGTGGGATGCTTTTCCAGACTGATAGAAGAACTGACCGGTTTGGCCTTCTCTGACACCCTCAAGACTTCCACGGTCTACCACGATGCTTGAGCCTGAGCTTGAAACCTCTAGAACTTTGATTCCCTGCATGCCAAAAACTTGTCCAGCATACAAAAATACTATGGAGAGAAATAATAAGGTCTTAATCATCCTTCCCTGGATAAATAATTTAATAATATCAACTCATTAGAATTTTAACACACTTGGGCGGAAGGAGGAGAAAAAATCAAAATTTGCAGTGCATCAATATTGAAATCTTGACTCATTCTGTCTATATATAACTATCTTAAATTACATAAAAGGAAGTGCCTCGTGGCCAGAAAGAAATTCAAAAAGATCTATCGCTATTCTTGTAACCTTACAGGTGAAGAATATAAAGTAACTACTGAAGCAAAAAACCCAGACGAACTCATGTCGGTTAAGGCCTATTATGAATTGAATCCAGAAAAAGATGATCGTCCTGAACATATCAAGATTCAATTAGAGCAAGAAGAACAATAGGCCAAAAGGAATATCATGGAAAAAAGAAAAGTTATTATCGTAGGATCAGGTCCTGCGGGTTATACAGCAGCTCTTTATGCTAGCCGTGCAGATTTGAAACCACTAGTTATCCTAGGACACGAGCCTGGCGGACAACTAACAACGACTACTGAAGTTGAAAACTTTCCAGGTTTTCCGGAAGGTATCCAGGGCCCTGAGCTCATGGAAAATATGAAGAAACAAACTGAAAGATTTGGAACAGAATACTTAAGTGCAAATGTTACAGCAGTCGATTTAAAAGAGCGTCCTTTCAAAGTCGTTTGTGATAATGGAGACGAGTTATTAGCTGAAACTTTAATTATTTCTACAGGGGCTTCTGCAAAGTACCTAGGTCTAGATAATGAAAAAGAACTCATTGGTAAAGGTGTTAGCGCCTGTGCCACTTGTGACGGTTTTTTCTACAGAGATAAAATTGTTCATGTTGTAGGCGGCGGTGATACGGCCATGGAAGAAGCTAGTTTTCTAACAAAGTTTGCTTCTAAAGTTACTGTTATTCACAGAAGAGACACTCTTAGAGCAAGTAAGACTATGCAGCAAAGATGTTTTGATAATCCAAAAATTGAATTCCTATGGGATAGCGCTGTAAGTGAAATTCTTTTTGATAATACTGGTGTTACTGGAATCAAAGTTAAAAACACTAAGACAGGTGAAGAATCAACTAGAGACACTCATGGTCTATTTATGGGAATAGGTCACACACCAAATACTGCATTTCTAGAAGGGCAGATAACGACTGATGATCATGGTTTTATAGTTCCTTCTAACTCACCTCATCCAGATACTAATGTTCCTGGTGTTTTTGCATGCGGTGATGTCCAAGATTCGTATTATCGTCAGGCAATATCAGCTGCTGGTACTGGTTGTATGGCCGCGATGAGAGCTGAAAAGTTCCTAGAAGACCACGAATAAAAACCGAGTTTAAAGCTCACCTGATATTTTTACTAAGAGAATCGGAAGTGCCTGAAATCACCCGATTCTCTATCTTTTTTGGTCCTATGCTTCATTTATTTTTGACGATGTGTAAGCAAGTTGAAAAAATTTATTGAATCGGAATCTTACGGAGTGAGATTCTTAATGGTCTACCAAGGAAGGTGTTATGACCCCACTATTTCAATTGGAAACATTGAAGGTATTTTTGCAAATGGATGTGCGAAACCTTTATGTAGAATTCCAAGATAAAACTCTAAAAAAACAAACCCTTAAAGACTTAAGTGAAATTATTGATTGGCTCCAACTTCATATAGAAGTTGATTCCGTATTATTAACAACAAAGCATAAAGACTTTGGAGACGGATGGAATACTGAGGAGTGGAAAACTCTTAACTCAGGTGAAATCCATACCCAAATAGAAGAGTTAAGACAGGTTGTATTCAAGCTAATTCATGTTCCGCAAACAGTGGTTGCTGATCTTAAAAGAGGGGCGAGCGGTTCCAGTCTAGAGCTAGCATTGGGTGCAGATATTAGAATTATGGAAGAAGGTGGAAGGCTCGTTTTTAACCACCTACAACAAGGAATGGTTCCAGCTTCCGGCGGGATTGGTTTACTAAGTACATTAATGGGAAAAGCTCAGGCAAAAAACTGGGTGCAAACTTCTCTTCCAGTTCCTGCTAGCTCTTTAATTACTAGTGGCTTTTTACAAGAAGTTTATAATTTTCAAGATGGTTATACCGATACACTTTTAGATGCCATAGCTCATCAATCCCCCGTAGCAAGAATTCAAGCTAAGAGAGCATTCGCAGAGATGATCCAGTCAGATATTGCTAAAACTCAAGAAGTGGAATCGACGTTTTCATGGGCAGGATATGTAACCGGTGATTTTCTAAAGTTTTTAAGAGAAAAAACTCATAAAGTATTTACCAGTGCTAAAGAATGGAAACAAACTATTAAAGGTGAAGTAAAAGAGCCAGTCGCTTAGTTTTATTCAGGTTTGAACTTTAAAAGAGGTCTTATTTCGTAATGTCCTAAAACGTTTGAGGTCTCTTCATAATTCTTAGTCATCCCAAGAATAAAACCTCCTCCGCCAGCACCACAAAGTTTTAAATAAAAAAGCCCTTCATCTAGTCCTCTTTTCCACAAGTCTTGATAAAGTTTTGGAATCATCGGAGTAAAGTGTCTTGATTGAAAATCGGATAATTGTCTAAAAAATTCGAAAAGAGAATTCACATTGCCTTCCATGAAAGAAGTTATGCAACCATTAGTTATGGGAAGTAAAACATTTTGACAAAGTTTATCAAAATCACTCCCCTTACATTTTTCTAAAAAAAGGTTAACAAGGGGCTCTGTCCTACGAGGTCTTCCAGTGTTTAGAAGAAAAATAGCACCTTCCCCAACACTATAATCAGGAATATTTACCTGACAAATTTCAGGTCCACTACCATTAATAAGCATTGGAGCATCCACATGACTGATAAGCGGGTCAACACCACTTGAAGAGCCATGAAAATGGCTTTCCATAAGTGAAAACCTCTTTTTTAGAGTAGAGATATTATCAGTTTGATCCTTGGTATATTCTGAATAAATAGCAGCAACCAATGCTCCACTAGAACCTAGTCCATACCCCTGAGGGATTGAACTATCAAAATATAGACCTCTTCCCATATCAAACTCAAAGCGACTTATATCAAATTCAAAACCAAGTTGGTCTCTTGAATCAAGCTTTTTAAGATAGCTAGAAAAGTCTTTTAACTCCGGATCAATAGATTTATCGGCCTTAAATCCTAATTCGCCACCAAACACATTATAAGGAATAGACAAGGCCATAGAGTCTTTTATAACGGAATACTCTCCGAATAAGAGAACCTTTGAATTATACTTTTTACTAAGCATTATTTATCACCGGTCCTGTGCCTATCTTATCATCAATCCACTTACCATCTTCTAGTAAGGGAGTAAGTTCACTTTTTATAAAATCAACAACCTCTTTCTTTTTCTCTAATGGATAAAGTAAATGGATATTAGGGCCCGCATCTAAAGTAAAGCAGGCCGGAATCATGGTTTCTTTTCTAAAAGCACGTACTTTTTCAATGATGCCCAAAGACTCAGGCTTAATTAAAATAAAAGATGGGTTAGAATTCATCATTAAACCATGAAGTTCTAAGGCCTCTGTTTCAACAATATCACAAAACCTCATCTTATCTTCATTAAGCATCACATTATAAAGCTCATTCATTCTGCTCTTGGCATGTTTAAACCTTGCCTCTGCATAAGGGTGAGTTTCCATTAATGCATGACCCTGCCGGCTACTTACAGGTTTTTCAGAAGAAGAAACAAGTAAAATGGCGTCTCCCCAGTCATTCCACTTTTCAGTTAACTCAGGAATCTCAGAAGCATATTCATCACTAGTCCCTTCTCTCCACTGTCCCCAAGTAACAACTCCACCATATACACTTCTACAGGCCGACCCTGAGCCGAGTCTGGAGAAATCTGAAGCATTTTGGAAAAACTTTTTCTCTTCTAGGTCTAAGACTCCTTCACTTTTTAGAAGTTCAGAAAAACAAAGTGAAAGACTGGCCATTGATGAAGCGGAGCTAGCAATACCCGCTGAATGAGGGAAGCTATTTGAGCTCTCAATCTTTAATGAATACTTTTTTAGATCGGGATAATTTTTTTCCCATAATTCTCGATAATCTATTATCTTTTTCTCAAAACTATGGGACTGATTTCCTTCAAAAAGAAATTCTGTTTGGTAATGACCTTCTTCCCAAGTCATTCGAGTTGTAGTTCTAGATTCACTTAACGTGAAGCTTAAAGAGGGGTTTTGAGGGATTTGAATACCTTTTTTTCCCCAGTATTTAACTAACGCAATATTTGAAGGAGCTATGCACTCAATGGAGTTGGTCATTATTCCCTTCCCCTGGATGGGTTAAGATCAACTCACTATATGGAATCACAACATCTAAGTTTTTACTTTGAAAATAAGATCTCGTCTCATCAAATCCTTTTTGAGATGTTACCAGGACAAAGTCTCCGCCCCATGCTCCGAGAGATTTAATTTCTCCCCAAAAGTCAGAAAAACGATCTTCTTTAACAGTCTTCATTCCAAGGTTTTCTGAAACAATTTTCTCATGATCTTTAACAAGTAGTTCAAACTCATCGAAATCCTGACATTCCAGCATGGATTTAGAGATATAGCTTAAGCTTTTAAAAACATCTTTTGAGTAAGGTCTTTTTTCTGAGTAGTGATTAATAGCTTCTCTACTATCTTTTTTCTGACCTAAATAAACAAAATATAAATTTTGATTAAAAGAGGGTTCGAATAAGACCGGAGACCAATGGGGTCCTTCACTATCTTTTTCATACATTATGGGACCTTCAGACTGAGCGCAGGCGATATCGTATCCGCTTCCCCCATAGGTATTAAACTGAAGTTCAAATGGGCTGACATAGGCCCACTGAGCAATATTATAAATTAGTGTTGAACTGCTTCCAAGTCCCCACTCAAGTGGAAAGCCAAGTCTCGTCTCTACGACGACATCTACACCATCTCTTAAGAAGTGTGAGTTTTGCTTTCTGGCCTGTCTTAAGATTTTTTGAAGGAAAAGTACTTCTTGGCTTGGGTTTTCATCGATACAATCAAAATGCCAAAATTCAAACTTGGCTTCTAACCAAAGTCTTCCTTCAACATCAAAGCTTTTCCATACAAGTATTGGATTAAAGCTTGGAGAATAATGCACGGACATACTTTGACCAACTCGGGTTGGAAGAGCGATGGCCTTAGCTCCATCTAAAACAAAGTATTCTCCCGTTAGAAGAAGCTTTCCTTGTCCAAAATAAAAATCATCAGAACTTTGACCATCTAATCTAGGTCCATCCTGATCTTGCTCTACTAAATATTTTAAAAGTGGATTATCCTTTTCTGGTTGTTCCAAATTTCTCACAGTATATCCCCCAATTACTGATAGTTTCTAATTCCCGCTAAAAACTCGCGGACACCTTGAAAAGAAATAATTTCATTTTCAAATTTCTCTTTAACAAGTCCTCTTTCTTCATCAGAGGCTTCAAGGTGATTTAGTATATTCATAAGATGCATTTTCATATGCCCTTTTTGTATTCCTGTTGTTGTAAGTGATCTTAAAGCGCCAAAGTTTTGAGCAAGACCAAGAGTTGCTGCAATCTCCATTAGCTTAGAAGCAGAAGGTCTTCCTAGAGTATCCAGACTAATTCTTGCTAGTGGGTGTAGAGAAGTTAACCCTCCGACAGTCCCAAGTGAAAGAGGAAGCTCCAATTGAAATCTAAACTTATTACCTTCTAAGAACACGTCAGTCAGTCCGCGGTACACGCCGTCTCTACAGGCCCAAGTATGACCGCAGGCCTCGACTGCCCTGAAGTCATTCCCTGTTGCTAACACAACAGCGTCTATGCCGTTAAAGATTCCTTTATTATGAGTTGTCGCCCTATTCACATCAATCTTTGCAATACGAACTGCACGGGCGAACTTTTCAGCAAATTCTCTACCGCTCATTCCATGCCCCGGATCTTCAAGTTCATCGATATCACATTCAACCCATGCCTTAACTCGGCAGTCAGGTGTGTAATTGGAAAGAATCGCCATGACAACTTGAATTTCTGAATTAACACCTTCAAAGTTGTTTTCAACAAGGTCAGAGAATTTTTTCCCAATAGCTTCTAAAACTGAATTGATAAAGTTAGCGCCCATGGCGTCGCAAGTATTAAACTCTGCCCAGATTTGATAATAACCTGGCTCATCACCTGTTCTATTTTTTAAGCTAATATCAATTAGGCCTCCGCCGCGGCTTTCCATATTTTTAGTAAGAGGCTTTACTTCTTTAATAAGTTCTTCTTTAACATCTTCAAAAAAACTTTCAAGTATGGCCGTTTCACCGTGCCAGATAAAATGAACTTGGCCGATTTTATTAGTGCTTACGACTTCTGTTCTAAAACCGCCTCTTTTTGACCAAAACTTCGCGGCCTTGGCGGCGGCTGCCACGACTGAGCTTTCTTCTATCACCATAGGAACGCATAGTAGCTCGTCATTCATTAGAACATTTGGAACAACTCCATAAGGAAAGTAAAAGTTAGTCAATGTATTCTCTGAAAAGTCGTCAAATATCTTTTGCTCTTCCTCATCATCATGCCAGTAGCTTTTGATAAGTTCATTAGTTGAAAGATTCCCATCGAGGACCTCTTCAACAACATAATTGATTTTTTCGACTTTGCTTAACTTCGAAAATCCTGAAACTTGCTTCATTGTATTTTTCCTTCACTGGGCGTTAGGTACCTTTCCGCCATGGCCAGTCCTTCAAGTTGAGAACTTAAAAATTCTCTAAACTCACTGTACTCACCTTTAGCTGCCATAAGCATAGCTTTAGCCTGACCATAAACACTATTACCCATGCAGCGGTTCATTAAATGATGCCCTTGAAGGGCATTTTGAATCCCTCCAGAAATAATAAACTGCTGACAATTAATTTCTATATCGTTTTTATTAAAAATATTGTTCACAAAACCAACCATCTCTTCAGCCGTATGACCGATCAGAGCCATTTCTCTAAAGCCTTTCTTGTCTTCTGATTGTCTTAATTGCTCAAGCCTAGAGAAATTAGTTCCACCAAAAGCTCCAAATTCAATGGCCTCAAGTTTACGGCCCATTAAAGCCTCTAAACTTTTAGGTCCCATTCCTTGTCCTACTTCTTTAACTATTAGTGGAAAGCTATTTTTATGAATGGCCTGATCAATTGTCTCAAGAGGGCTGCGAACAAGAAGGTCACCTTCCGGTTGAAACCATTCTTGCATGGGATTTAAGTGAATGATAAGCCCATCTGCTTTAAGCCTAGAAACTAGTTTTTCTATTTTATCCCACGAACCATTTAATAAACTTTGTTCAATCTGCGCTATTCCAAGGTTGGCGTAAAAAGGTTGATCACCAAGATGTTCTCTTAAATCAAAATCAGAAAAGAACTCATCGCTAGAAAGTAGAGAGCGGCATGAACCTAGCCCCATCCCAAGACCAAACTCACCTGCTCCCCGTGCTAAGTTCTGATTGATATGTCTAGCTGGTCCGGTTCCCCCGGTCATACTTGAGATCCAAAGGGGTGCACTTAAAGTTTTTCCTAAAAAAGTTTTCTTTGTAGGACCCTCTCCAGGAGTGGGGTGTGATCCAAAAAGTGGCTCGTAATTAAAACGCTTGTCTTTAAGAACAGATGAAATCTGAGCTTCGACAGTTAAATCGATATGCGCTAGCTTACGCTCAATTGAAGATGGATCTTGATCCATAAATATCCCAATTTTCCTTTTTACTACGAGGTGCGTTTTTTAGCATATTGAACACATGACGTCATGAAACTTTTGGTGAGTAACGCGGAGCGCTTCATGTTGATTTTACTAAGATAATACCAAAATAAACTCAGCCTTTTGCCCTTTTACTTTCTTATAGACATCTCTGGCTTTTCCCCTAAATAACTCTTCGTTAGGCTGGTTTAAGTTTAAACCAAGAAATACCTGCTTTTGGGGACTTAGATTGCTTAGCTCTTCCATAGTTTTTGTTAAGCGATAGGGAGTGTCCATGAGGACTTGGGTTTTCTTAGCCTTTAAGATGTTTTGCCACTCGATTTCTCTAAGTTCTTTTTTCGCCGGTAAAAAACCACCGAAGAGAAATTTCTGATGATCAAATCCACTCAAAGCAATTCCTAAGGCAATAGAATTACAAAATGGGGTTGCTGTTACTTGGATACCTCTATCATGGCAGGCGTTCACGAGCTCCTGACCCGGGTCGCAAAATGCAGGAAGTCCCCCATCACTCATAAGATAAACGTTTTTCCCATTTTTTAACTCTTCAAGAAGTATTGGTAGCTGCTCACTTCTAGTATGTTCATTATAAAGAACGAAACTTTCAATAGCCTCTCTAGGAAGACCCCAATGTAGCCATCTTCTTCTTCCTGGTTTGGCATCTTCTACAGCTATAATTGAATTTATATCAGTCGTGGCCAGCCTTAGTTTCTCTAGGGCCATAGGCTCAAGTGGTGATTCATCATCAATCGGAGTTGGAACGAGAATTAGTTTACTCATGAGAAAAATACACCGATGCTCTTACGCTGACCCCGCCCACATGATTAACAAATACTAAATCTTCACCAGAAGCTTGATCCTTATCATTTCCCGCGCAGTCCTTTAACCAATTAACGGTCAAATACTTAGTTTTGCCATCCGGAGTCTGCAGACATAGATTATCGCCAAGAGATAAAGTCTTTTTAGGATTTTTTAATTTGATGGCGAGATAGTTTTTCTTATTAACGTCTAGAATTTGACCTAAATAATTTTCATCACGTCTTTGAATTCTGTGATTTTTTAATTTCTTAAAAAGAACATCTGATTTATTTGTGTTGTAAAATCCTCTTATAAGTCTGGCCTCTGATATTTCCTTTACTCTCTGAAAACCTTCAATAGAAGGAGCTTTTACTTGCTCTAGGACTGATTCTAAAAGCTCTTTACTCATAAAGCGATTATCTAGTCTTAGGTAAGAGATTCCAACTTCTTTCAAATCCTTTAAATAATCTAATAAGCAATGATCGCTTGGAAGAAACATAAAGGTTCCGTGTCTATTTTCAAGAAGTGGAAAGCCTTTATGTGGGCTCTCTTCACTTTGTCCTGCGGCCTCAAGCCAATGTCCAGTATCTCCAACCTCCAATGTGCTTTCTCTATTTGAAAGGCCCACATTAAGTAAGTATCTAGGCGTATAGAATAATAAGATCCTACCCATACCTAAAAACTCAACAGGACAACTAAGCCTTGGAAGTAGTTCTTCTAGCTGACTTTTGCTCCATTCAATAGAGAGGACGATACGAGAAATTCTTGATTTCCCCTTTTCTAGCCAAGACTTAATACCAAGATAATTATGATTTCCGGTCTCGAGGTTTAAATGAAGATCATGAGTTGTATTCTCTAAACACCAGTTAATTGCCCCAGGGTCCTGTACTCTAATGGCATCAATATTTTTTAGGTCTATTTGCTTAAAGAACTCAACAGACTTAATGAAGTCTTTTTCCACCATGAGAATATCCCACTCAAGATATACCTTATGACCGTTTTCTTTTGCTTCTTTGCTTAAGAGATTGGTTTTTTTTAAGTCTAACTTTCCAAACCGAGAAAGAGCTGAAGGCTCAATTATAAATTCTCCGTTCGTAAACTTCTTGAGGTCGACTGAATCAGATAGATATAAAATAGGAGACATTAAACCAGCCTCCTTCTAACGAGATTCAATTTTTCTGCTCCAGGTACCCAAGGCAATTTAACAAGCTCACCAGGTTTTGTTTTTTCCCGAGTCTCGTTGATAAAATTTAATACTGTTTTGGCACGGAACTTTTGACTCTTCCCTACGAATGGCATGAGTTCTAGTTCATCTCCAACAAAGAAAGCGTGACGAACTTCTAATAGAATAAATTCATTCGCTACAACGTCGGCCACAACTCCTGAGACTTCATATTCTTTATCGTCGTGCTCTCTTTCGCTATAAATACTTTCTTCACCGGCCGCATGGCTAAGACTACCGCTTGAATAATCTCTATGAGTTACTTTTAAAAGTTCAGAATCGTAATAGGCCAAAGACTCTGGGCTTAATTTTTCATTTACTTCAAGCTCTCTTAAAGCATCGGCATAAATCTTTGTTATAGTTCCCGCGTAATGAGGACCTTTCATACGTCCTTCGACTTTAATGGAATCAACTCCCGCTGCCACAAACTCCGGCAAAAGAGCTACCCCTTCTAGGTCTTTAGAGCTCATAAAGGTAGACTTTGAGTTTTCACCTTCGGCATAATCTATCGAATATTCAAAGCGGCAGCTATGAGCACATCCACCACGGTTACTATCGCGGCCCTGGGTGTAATTGCTAATAGTGCAATTGCCCGAATAGGCCATACACATTGAACCATGAATAAAAACTTCAACTTCTATCTCAGCCTTTTCTTTTATTTCTTTAGCGTCAGTTAATGTCACTTCCCTACCCAGTACGACTCTTTCTACGCCCTTACTTTTCCAAAGTTTCGCCGACTCCACATTCAAGCAACTCGCTTGAGTAGATAAATGAATAGGTACTTTGCAATTACTCTTAACTGTTTCTATAGTTCCAAGGTCACTTACGATTACCGCGTCGACTTTTATTTCTTCTAATAGTTTTAAAAACTCAGGAAGAGTCTCTAAATCTTCGTCATGAAGAAATCCATTTAAAACCACATAAACTTTTGAACCATGGGAATGAGCAAAGACCACGCCTTCTTTTAACTCTTCGTTTGTAAAGTTATCTGAGGCCATTCTTAAACCGAATTTCTGCCCTCCACAGTAAACTGCGTCCGCTCCGTAGAGCACAGCGATCTTGAGCTTATCAAGGCTCCCGGCCGGTGAAAGTAATTCTGGTCTAGTTCTCATACTGGAACATTGTGTTAGCAGAAAATTCCTATACAATAAAGATGTAGATAAATATTTAATCTTTCAGGCATTGACGCTAATGGTTAAAAAGCTTTTAATTCTAATATTACTTATAGTTGCAGTTGCTATCGGTTGGGTCGGTAACCGCTGGTTTACCGAGCCCACCCTAATAGCCCCACTTCCTTATCAAATCGACGCTAAATTTGGCACAGACTTAGATTTGGCCCAAGAAGCCAATGTTCTCATCCTTGGTGATCGCCTAGGTAAAAGCCTAGACCCTTATATAAAAGACTTAGTTGAGAAGTTAAGTGTAAAGCTTAAAGATCCTATGCGGATTGTAAATTGGTCTAGAACTCATGAAAACCTAGGGAGAAGTCTTCATAAACTTAAACAGCTAAAAAAGTTTCCCGATATCATCTTGTACCTCGGAGGCTCCGAGGAGTTTTATGAAGAGCGCTTTCATATCCAAGATAGGAAAAAAATCTTAGAAAATATTAAAATGTTTAAAGACGAGAATAAGTCTTCATTAATTTATACCTTCCCTCCCTTATCAAGATTTATTTATCACCCCGTTAAAAGGTATCAGCTCTCCGCGGATCCTTTAAAAGACCCGGGCGATTTCACATCTAAGTACCAACAAATGAAAATGGAGATCACTTTTAAATTATTTGATGTAGAACTCGAAGAGCTAATTTCTCTGGTAAAAGAAAAAGGTTCTTATCTAGTTTTATCTACAGCTCCCATAAATTTAGAATTAAAGCCAAAAAAGGTTTGCTTAAACTCCACAACGGATTCTCTTGAGCAATATCAAAGAGAGCTTGAAAGTAAACTTGATAAAGGAATGCATAAAGCTGCTCTTTCTGAAATCAGAAAATTAAGCGAGACGAGCATTGGAAATGCAAAAACATTTTTCTTACTAGGTAGAGCGCAACTCGGTTCGGGACTTTACGAACAGGCACAGATTTCACTAAAGAAGGCTGCCTCATTTGATTGTGGAAACACAAGAAGTCATCCGGTTTTTAACGCCATAATAAAAAAGAAAGTCTCGGGAAAAGGCATAAAACTGATCGATTTTAATAATATTGTTACGAGACATCTTGGGCTAAATGAACTGTTTCTAGCGGAGCATTTCCCTCAAGAAATTTATTATCGACACTATATTGAAGAACTCTATGTTACGATTAAAGAGAAGTTTAAACTTTAAGGTGGTTATTTTATGAGCGAACAAATTGATGGTCCTCTCACAATTAATCTAGAAGCTGGTGAGCTAGTATGCTGTGCTGGTCAAGAAGATTACGATCTTTATATTATTCACTCAGGTAAACTTCTTATATATGTAAATGATGGAACCAAAGTTACACCCCTAGCCTACCTAGGTGCCGGTGAATATTTAGGGGAATTATCTTTTTTTGATAGAAAATCTAGATCTGCTCATGTGGCCACTCTCGAACCGACGACCTTAATTCAAATTCCTGTAGATCAACTTAATAAACAATTCCCAGATTGGCTTATCACTATAGCTCAGAATATTACTCAGAAATTAAGAAGAACTGGTGATGTAATTAGACAAAAAGGAATTCGTAAACAAAATGTAGAGACAATTAAGCCTCTTAGTATTGATGAACAAAGACATTACTACCAGCTCGTTGAAAAGTTCAAAGAAGCCAATCATATAACCGACTAATAAACCCCACTACCGGTAACAAGATGCGCCTAAATAGTTCATAAAATGAACTATCCAGGTCCTATTTGACCATTTACTCCAGTATTTAAGGTCTTTTTGCCACCAAATCCCTTAACTAAAGTTGGCACGTCCTTCGCAATATTAAATAGTGAGAGATTACCAAGGATGGGAAATCTCAGAAGCAAAAAGCGATCTTCACTTACAAGGAGGTAAGAATGAACGCCACACTACCACATAAGCTACTTCTTTTACTTACCTTCAGTCTGCTTGCTCTAGTGAGCTCAGGCTGTGCAAACCAAGGTACGGAAGAAAATCAAACAGCGAAGTATCCAGATGAGACAGACTACAAGGCCAATAAAAAGGCCAAGTATAAGCCATTTGTTTCCAGTGACAATTACCACGCTTTTTTAGACGCAAAATAATTTTTCAATGTCCCTGCGCTGAGAAGTGCAGGACTCTCTCCCTCAGAGAGGCCCAGGTAGTCCGCAGCTGCCTGGGCTTTTTGTATGCATTAATTATTTATTTGAAGGCAAAAAGAATTGAACCATTCTCAGTTCTTTCAACAAGTGAATTAATTTCGTTCATGGCAACGGCCGGACAGCCCCAAGATCTTCCTTGAACGGATCGCCCAGGAGCTACATAGTCAGCACCATGAACAACAATATAGCGAGACCTAGCATTTGAATTACTCTTCTCTTTCCCATCAAGGCGCATGCTAAGACCATTTCCCCCCCAGTATCTCTCTGCCGTTAAATAAATACCAAGACTACTTTTCTTGGAATTATGTACGTTAGAGAAATACTTAGCAAAGCCTGTATGTCCAGGGTCAGTACCTTTTCCATGGGCCACATGTAAAACTTCGTGAGTTTGATTAACTAAATCTAAAAGAAATAATCTGGCTTTTGAACTATGTTGAGAAAAGTCTACTAAAGTCATGTAATCTTTATTCTTAACATGAGCATCATTCTCTTGGAGATAAAGCATGGCCTTTTTGAGGCCTTCAGCTGGCACCCCTTGTTCAACAAAGGTTTCATAAAGATCTAAATCAATAAGCTCCACACCTTCAATATCATTGAACAGCTTAGGAACTGTTGGGTCAGCTGTTCCGTACTCAGGTTCACTACCGCAACCAAAACTTAGAAATGCCACCATTAAAAATATAAGTGCCTTTTTCATAACTACCTCTTCCTTGAGATTCGTGTATGTTCTCTTTCTATTAGTTTATAAAACCCTAACGCTGGTGAGAACCGGAGCAAGAAAGTGCCGGAGGTTTTAACAAGTAAATACTAGAGTGCAAAACATGGTTACATATTAATTTCTCTCGCTAATCTAATCACTTAACGTTTCGCACAACTACTAATTCCTGTGACTTTCCTCTATTGTAAAGTTTCTGTTAACTTTATAGTTCTCATGAAAATGATCGTAATTGCCCTACTTTCTTTAGTTATTGGTCTTATTATTGGAAGTCAGTTTTTTCCAGCCGAGAAAGTAAAAACAAACACCATTCAAGAAAAACTAACCGACCCTGAAGTTAAAATCATTACTAAAACCGAATACAAAACAGATAAAGAAGCAGAAGCTTTTTATGGAAAAGCCTTCGCCCTCTTTTTAGCCAACCTTGGTTTAAAATTAGATAAAGAAAAGGAAGAAAACTTAAAAGAACTTTTAGAAAATCCAAAAGAGTATTTAGCAGTTACAAAAAGACTACCTGAGACAGAAGTTTTTATTCCAAGAGAAATAGATTTTAATCCCACAACCTGGTTTAAAGGTTTTATCAAAAAAGAAAATGCAAACTTAAAACATGTAAACGATGACGCTCTTATTAAAGATGCTCAAGAGTTTATGTTAAAAGATCCTGCCCTCTTTCATGCTCGCTCAAAATTTATCAAGAAGTTTCCCACTCTAAAACTTATTCTCGGTGAATATAAAGGAAACCTCTACCGTATTGCCGGGAGTAATAGAGGTCGCCGTGATGATATATATCTCAATATCGACTTTCAGCTTAAAGAAGAAGATAAGGTAGACGGAAGTTTTACTCTTAAACTCTCCGCAGATGGCGAAATTTATTCAAATTCTTCGGGGCGCGGTGGAAATGGGGATGTTAAAATAAAGAACGACTCCATTCTTATCCAAGCTGGTCCTGGTAGTTTCTTTCATTTCAAGGGAAAATCAATTGATGTGGCCAACTTCTATTCAAACGGAAAGCTGGTCGGCCTCGCTAGATTCAATAAACAATAAAAAAGGAGCCCTAAGGCCCCTTTCGTTATAATTTATTTTCCTATTGTGTATCTAAATCTGATACCAACCATAGGGTCTGACTCCCTACCATCTCTTTCTATCTGAGAGGCGTAAGCATCGACTGACCATCTGTCATGGTTGTATCTAGCACCTGCTTCAAAAGTCTTTGCTGTATTATCGACCACTGTCGTCTCACCATAGCTTCCATATACTGAATATCTAGAGCTCGGAATTCTTGCTTCTGCTTCGGCTCTCCATAGGTGAGTAAGTCCAGTTTCACCATCACTATGACCAATACCAAGCCCTGCTTCTCCTTTGAAACTTAAGACATCATTTACATCAGCTCTTAATGAACAAATTCCAGCAGTGTAAATTCCCCCTCTAATATTTCCGAGCTCTCCACCACAAGCTACATTTTCATTTAACTTGTACTGCTTTGATCCTCTTAGTTCTGTAAACCCATCTCCACCAACATACTGGTCAAGTCTTAAGTGACTTAGAGTTTTCTCATCTTCATGTTCTACAACAGTAGAGATAACCATTGAAACATCTAGACTGTTATCTTTCTGAGGAGGTGCCTGAGTAGTTTCATTATCATCTTCTTTATCATCGTCATCGTTTCCATCGTCATCATCGTTTCCACCGTCATCACCGTTTCCACCGTCATCACCGTTTCCACCGTCATCACCGTTTCCACCGTCATCACCGTTTCCACCGTCATCACCGTTTCCACCGTTGTTTCCGTTGTTTCCGTTGTTCCCGTTGTTTCCGTTGTTCCCGTTGTTTCCGTTGTTTCCGTTGTTCCCGTTATTTCCGTTGTTCCCGTTATCACCAGAGCCTGAACTTCCACCACCGGCGTTTCCATTATCTGAATCATTACCTTGGTTGCCAGGACCCGTGTTGCCTACACCATTTCCGCTATTACCATTACCAACGTTTGAGTTTCCATTACTTTGATTATCATTATTAGATTCATTTGAATGGTCTCCATGACCAAAGCCATTGCCTTGATGGTTCTCATGACCTTGACCATTTGAATGCCCTTCTTGATGGCCAACACCATTAGAGGATCCTTGTGAATTATTAGGATTAGTTTTTCCATTCCCGGCCAATGCCACGGAAGTAAATAATAAGATACATAATAGGCTTAAAAAGCTGGCTCTCTTCTTCATGAGTCTCTCCTCTCAAATAATTGAATTTACTAATAATTTGCAAGAGAAGGGCCAAGAAAAGCTCAAAGATTACAGTTAGTTGAAAAGTGCAAAGAGCTGAATTTTTACATGGTGTTTAAAGTTTAGACAAAAAAAGGAGCCCCAAAGGCTCCCTTTTATCTTTTCAAATTTGCAAGTATCCCGATCGGGAAGGCAGGTACCTAAATGAGGCCCATGTCTTTAACGGTATCACGTTCCGTACGTAGTTCGTTAAGAGTGGTGCTAAACTTCTCAGTTCCGAAATCTCCATGCTTCCATGATTCATCAACAACAAGCTTTCCACCTTCAGTACGGCATGGGTAAGAGAAGATTAGTCCTTCGTCTACGCCATACTGTCCATTAGAACAAAGACACATTGAGTAGGTTTCCCCAGCAGGAGTATCGTGAGTAAGATTCCAAACTCCATCAACGACAGCGTTAGCTGCTGAAGCAGCAGAAGAAAGTCCTCTCGCTTTAATAATGGCAGCCCCACGTTTTTGGACTGTAGAGATAAAATCATTTTCTAGCCAAGCTGAATCTGAGATTGATTCTGGTGCTGGTTTTCCATTGATCTTAGCATTGTGAAAATCTGGGTATTGAGTAGCTGAGTGGTTACCCCAGATTGTCATATTAGTTACTGCCGCAACATCAACTCCAGCTTTTTGGGCCAGTTGAGTCTTTGCTCTATTTTCATCAAGTGTTGTCATGGCATAGAAACGGTCGTTTGAAATTTTTGGAGCCGCGTTCATGGCGATTAAACAATTTGTGTTACAAGGGTTTCCAACGACGAAAACTCTGACATCATCAGCTGCATTGTCATTGATGGCCTTACCTTGACCAGTGAAGATCCCACCATTGATTTTAAGAAGGTCGGCTCGCTCCATTCCATCTTTTCTTGGAACTGAACCAACTAGGATGGCCCAATTAACATCTTTCATGGCCACATTTAGATCATCAGTACAAACGATGTTCTTAAGAAGTGGAAAAGCACAGTCATCAAGTTCCATCGCCACACCTTTAAGTGCGTCTAGGGCCTGAGGAAGTTCAAGAAGTTGAAGTTCAACTTCAGTATCTGGTCCAAACATTTGACCTGAAGCTATTCTAAACAAAAGGGCATAACCGATTTGCCCTGCAGCGCCTGTTACGGCCACTTTTACTCTTTCTTTTGCCATATATATTCTCCTTAATTATGAAACTTCGGATAAGTTAACAGAACTAAAGGTTTCAAAGAAGGTATGCTGTGTTATGGCACAACGTGACATATTGGTCATATCCTGTCGAATTTTATAGACTTTCTAAATGGCTGACGAAAATCAGGGTGGCGGTGAAAAAAAACGTAATAACCGCAACCGAAATAGAAACAAAAATAAAAATCGTAACCGCAAAAAGTCCTCAGGTAATTCGGAAAACCGAAACAATAGCCAAAGGAGTAATAGTGGTTCAAAGAAGAAGTCGAACAATCGTCGTCGGCCGCCAAAGCGTCGCTATAAACTAAGTAAAGAAGATTCAATTTATAATAAGTATTTAACAATGATGGAGCAGCACTTAGCCGCCCGTAAGAAATACTTTGCACTCTTTGATAGAGCCGATCCACAGCAGCAGGCTAAGCTTGAAAGAAATTTTACTAATACGATGAACAAAGTACGTGAGTTTGAAGCTTCTCTTGAGGGTGAAGACCGCGAAAAGTTTTTGGTCAGAGTAAATGGATTAACTTTTGACAGTACTTATAGTCAAAATCATGAGATTTCTTTTGATGGTGAAGAAGTCCCTTCGGATTTACCTCCGGCAGAACCACATTTCTTAGAAACCCAAAAAGCCAGCAACTTCGGTGATGATACTGAAGAAAGCGTTGGCTCAATGGAAGATTATTTAGCTTATAAAGGACTTTAAGAAAGCTGTGCAGATACTTGAAGACTTTCTCTAGCTGCAGATTCTAAGAAGTTGTTAAGTGTAACTTCCTGATCTCTAAGAATTGCTTCTTTTAATTCACTTGGAGCAATATCTAAAACTTCGCTAACTCTCTTAAGCATTTTTAGTGGCACATTGCACAAGGCTCTTTCTACGTTAGAGATAAATTGACCGTTTTTATAACCTAAAAGGTGCGACAGCTCTGATTGAGAATAACCCTTTGGGTGAGATGTTCTTCTATCTCTGATTAATTTTGCTATATTTTCAAAACAACGATTGCCTGACATGATTACTCCTAGTAATTATCAAATTCCTTAAACTATTTTAAAATTTTAAGGGACTTATGTCGCATGAAGTTTTCTTTACAAATAACATACATTTACAACGCGAGTAATCATGGCAAAGTATAAATTAATGAGTTGGAACGTAAACGGCATCAGGGCCTGTGTTAGGCATGGTTTCCTTGACTGGCTGCAAGAAGAAAAGCCCCATGTTATCTGTCTCCAAGAGACAAAGGCCCATGTAGAACAGCTCGAGGAGGAAGTTCTTGCCCCGAAAGGCTATAAGACTTACTTCTTCTCTGGCGTTAGAAAAGGCTATTCTGGTACTGCAATTTTCGTCAAAGACAAGTTTCCCCTAATTGAAGTCAAGAATGGACTTAGTAAAAAGATCTTTGATGATGAAGGCAGAACTCAAATTCTTGAGAGTGAAGATTTTTTTCTAATCAATGGTTACTACCCAAATGGGGGCCGTGACCATAGTAGAGTAGATTTTAAGTTGGATTTTTCTAGGGCCATGGTTAAAAAGGCGCTACAGCTAAAAAAGAAAACCGGTAAGGAGGTCATCTTAACTGGTGACTTTAATACGGCCCATAAAGAGATTGATTTAAAAAACCCAAAATCTAATAAAAAATCTACTGGATTTTTACCCCATGAACGGGAGTTCATCGATGAGATGCTTGATCAAGGTTTTGTCGATATTTTTAGAGAAAAGCATCCTGAAGAAGAAGGTCACTATACTTGGTGGACTTACCGCGGGGACTGCCGCAAAAAAAATGTAGGCTGGAGAATTGACTATTTTTTCGTGACGGAAGGATTAAGAAAGAACGTTAAAAAATCTTTTCATAGACCAGAAGTTTTAGGAAGTGATCACTGCCCTCTTGGCGTTGAAATTAGTATTTAGGTTTTTTGATAGACTGATTCGCCATTGTAGTAAGTTTGAAGAACTTTTTTTGAAAGTTCTTCCCTAGCTCCGCGGTGAATGATCTTCTTTAGAACATCCTCTGCCATATCTTCTTTTTTGATTCCAGGTTTCTCAAGAATAATAAAACTCGCCATCTTATTTTTTTGAAAATTTCCCCGTTTTTTTGAAAGACCTAAGAGTTCCGCTCCCGCCTCAGTAGCACGAAAATACGCTTTTATGTAGGTCGCTTCTTTTATTTTCTTTTTTTGATTTTGTTTATAAAAAGATCTCATCACATCTAGCATAGATAAGAAGGGACCTCCTCCAATATCTGAAGCAAGTGACCATCGCACTCCTGCCCTTTCAGCTTTCTTAAAATCAAAGAGACCTGAACCAAGGCCAAGCTCTTTTACCGGAGCATTTGAAGTGGGACAATGAGCTACGGCCGTTTTAGATTTTGAAAGCATTTTTAATTCTTCACGACTTAAATGGATACCATGCCCCATTATAGTTTTAGAGCTTAGAAGACCACATTTTTTATATATTTCTGTGTACGATTTAACTTTTTCGAAGCCTGGAAGTTCTTTATATAGACCTAGCACATATTCAATCTCTCTAGGCGTTTCACTCAGGTGAGTTTGAATAAAGTTTTTATTTTTTTTGGCGAGTCTTGAGCCTTCTTTCATGACATGAGGATGAGTCGTAGGCGCAAAACGAGGGGTTAGAGCATAGTTCTTACCGTATTTCTCACTTCTTGTTTTGACTAAAGAAATGGCCTGTTTCGGACTTTGATTAAGGTATGAAGGCGAGTTCATGGTCATTAGCACATTACCAATAGTATAATCGCCTACAAATTCTTTTAAGGCATGATCTACACTATGACCGTGGATTGAAGCGTAACAGGCCCCACCAAGAGTACCAACCGATAATAGCTTTTTTGAAAATTTTGTCGCTTTCAGTTTTGAGAACTTTTTATCTTTGTATTTAGCCTCGTGAGGCCAAGTGTATTTTGAAAGCCAAACAAGTAAGTTCTCTTTTGGCATAGTTCTAACATCGTCTTGGACCCAGTGAAAATGCGTATCATAAAATCCTGGTGAGATGACTCCCCCCGGAAATTCACAAACTTCTAGTGAGTTTTTTTGTCCGTACTTGGCCAGCGCCTCTTTCTCTTTACCTATAAAACACCATATATATTCATTCTGAGCGTTTAGCTTTGCGACTAAGGCCCCTTGCCGGACCCACTGACAGGTCTTATCATTAAGGGGGTTAAGGTAATCACCTAAAAATATTTTATATTGGGGTTTACCCAAAACAGGACTCCAAAAATGATGATGTTTAAACAATTAAATTTACTGGCACTTATTATCCTCTGTCTATCACCATTTGCCGAGGTAAAATCGCAAGATTCAACGCTCAAAGTCGATAAGGTTCTTATCCTTACGGTTGATAGCACTATCAACCCTGCCACTTTAAATTATATCAAAACCGGTTTTGAAAGGGCCCATAAAGAAAACTTTGATCTTATCAATATTGAAATCAACACGCCTGGTGGGCTTGTCACCACAACAAAAGATATCTTAACAGTTTTTGGAAATAGCGATAAACCGGTAGTCGTTTGGGTTAAGCCAGAAGGAGCCTCCGCCACAAGTGCTGGGGCGATTATAGCAAGTGGAGCTAATCTATTGTTCATGTCTGATGGAACAAATATCGGCGCGGCCACTCCGGTAGAAGGCGGCGGGGATATAAAAGATAAGGACCTAAGAAAAAAGGCAATCAATGATTTAGTGGCCCTTGTTCAGAGTTTATCTGAATCAAAAGGCAGAAACCCAGAATTATTTGGGGATATGATAAAGAAAGCCACTTCCTTTAAGGCCGGAGAGGCTAAGCTTAAAAAACTAGCTGACGAAATAGTTAACAGCCGAAGAGAGTTTGAAGAAAAACTACAAGGCAAAAAAGTAAAAATTAAGGGAGTAACTTATACTTTAGATGTTGGTTCATTAGAGTGGAAAGAGCAGCCTTGGGACGGTGGTCAAAAACTGCTTAATATTTTTGCAAACCCTTCCATGGCCTATATCTTATTTTTAATTGGAGCGGCACTAATCTATTTAGAGCTTCAAGCGGCCGGTGGCTTTATCGCTGGAAGCATAGGGGCCGTCTGCTTAATCCTCGCGGCCATAGGCTTTCAAGTCTTGCCTCTCAATATCGGTGCTCTAGGACTTATTATTTTAAGTTTTATTCTGTTTATCATTGAAATCTATGTAACAAGCTACGGCATACTCTCCGTCGCCGGGATTGCGGCACTTATCTTTGGTTCAATGTTTCTCTACAGAACAGATGATTCATATTTAACATTGAGCACTTCGCTTATTGTCTCATCCGTTGCTGGTATTGGAGCATTCATAGCTTTTATAGCCTGGTTTCTTTTAAGGGATCATAAAAATATTGGAACCGGTCACTTTAATGATCACTCAGGAAAGATGGCAAAGATCATTGAAGAAATTGAGTCAGACGACCCGACTAGTTTTACATACTCTGTTAAGGTTGGCGGAGAATTTTGGAAGGCTCTTAGTAACTCAAAGTTAGAAGACGGAGCTATATATGAAATAAAAGAACATGATAAAGAAAGGATGCTTCTTATACTCTAAAACTCTAACTTATACTGTATCCAACCAGCAGTTTGTTTTCTATCGTCGAAGTGATCTTGAGCCACTTTAATACTAATGCTTGAACTATTCGATAGATTTCGAGAATGACCAAGGGAAACGCTTCCACCAGTTTTATTCCCGGTTAGGCCAACATCTAAATAGCGCTTTTTACTTTTTCCGTCGACAACACTCCAATTTCCACCGAAACTGCCGTCCTGTCCGGCAACAACCTTCCCATCAATTTCAATACCCGTTTCATAAACATTAAACTGCATAGGCACACCAAGGCGAGCGAGTCCTGCTCGGTCCACTGAAACCTCAACAATTTCTTGGTTTTTATCATCTCTTAATTGAACTGCGCCACTGGATGTTTTTCCACTCTGTCTTACTTGCCCCGTAATGGCATAGGTTTCAAAATCGGTTCTAGAGTTTAAACTAACATCACCGTCCGCTTCAACTTCTACACCAACATAGTCCTTGCCTTCCTTACTTCTAAGTTTTATTCCAGCGGCCTGTTTTTTACTTGAAACTTCTGCCCCTCCCTCTAAAGTCATACTTTCAAAATGGGAAGCTCCATTTACAGAGAGTATCGTAACTTTTTTAGGAATAAACCCGTCACCTTCAGTTTTCCAGCCATAGTCTAAATCGAGGTGGTCAGAGCTTGCTTTTTTAGCTGCAGCTTCCTTTGCTAGTTTCTCTTCTCTTATTTTTTTCTCTCTCTTTGCTGGTGCCATTGCCTCAAGAGTTCTCATCTTTTTATCATGCACCTTCTTTGCCTTCATATAAATTTCTTTATGTCTAAAGTAAGCTACTTTTGCATTACCTTTTCTATCTCTGATTACTCTAATTACAATATCATCATGAGGGTATTTTGCTCTTAGAAAAAAAGTCTTCTGAACACCTGGCTCAAAAATTTGTGCCTGTGATATATGTTTAAAACTTATATCTTTTGTAAATACCATTATATGTTCACTTGCATTAAATTCTTCTTGCTCATTAAAAGGCATTGAACCTCTTCCTAACTCCCATCTCTCACAAGGTACTTCCTCAGATGATTTTAAAGAATGCTTTGCTTCTTCTCTGGTAAAATAAAACATTCCATCTAATGAGTTAACTTCATTTAACACTGCTGGTGGTATCTTTGATTCAGGCTCATTTGCCATATGCTGAAGAATATCGTTTACCTGCTCAGTTAAAAGAAAAGTGTTAGGACAATCCACACAAATCGTTCCTTCTTCAATTTTCTTTCGATTCACTTCTTTTAAATAGTGTGCATACTCTGGATCATTGGTCTTTCTCTTTTGAATACTGGCGGTTTCTTTGTAGGCATCATAAATAACGCGGGCAAATCCCACTGGATCTTTCTCTGGGTCCGCGTTATTTAAACGGTCCTGTATGTCTTTGAACTCTTTGGCATATGACACCTGAGTACCCGACAAACACGCTATGAATAAAAAGGTGAACAAAGCTCTCACATCTTCTTTTCGGCACTTCTTTATGCCGTCTTGAATTGATAAACTAGAGCAAAACCGTTAAGCTCTCCCTAGTTTTAATATCTTAAACCTAGTTTCAACGGAGGAATCTATGGCGTTTGTACCATTTATCGTCATTGCGATTATTTTACTTTTTAATACCTTAAAGATTCTTGCTGAATACGAGCGGGGTGTTGTTTTTAGACTTGGCCGTTTTACCGGTGTTAGAGGCCCAGGGCTAATTATCTTAATTCCAGGTCTAGAAAAAATGAGAAGAGTTGACCTCAGAACTGTAACTATGGATATCCCTAGTCAGGATATTATCTCTAAGGACAACGTAACTTTAAAAGTTAATGGAGTCGTTTATTTTAGAGTTAATAATCCGGAGCGTGCAGTTATTGCGGTAGAAGATTTTATTCAGGCCACTAATCAGATTGCTCAAACAACGCTTAGATCTGTAATTGGTCAATTTGAACTTGATGATATTCTTAGTAAACGTGATGAGATTAATCATAAGCTTCAGGTCATTCTTGATGATCAAACGGAGCCATGGGGAATTAAAATCTCTGCTGTTGAAGTTAAGGCCATTGACCTTCCAATTGAAATGCAACGGGCCATGGCAAAACAAGCTGAAGCAGAAAGAGATAAAAGAGCTAAAATTATTTCTGCCCAAGGTGAATTCGAGGCCTCTAAGAAATTAGCTGAAGCTGCTGCTGTTCTAGATACTCAAAAGAACGCCATCGTCTTACGTTACTTAGATACAATGAAAGAGATCTCAGGTAGTAATGCTGCTTCGACAACATTCTTTCCACTCCCTGTTGATTTTTTATCAAAGATTATCTCTAAGTAAAAATGTGGAAATCACTTATACCTTATAAAGAAACGGACCTAAATATTGAGTTTAGGTCCAAGGCGTGGGTTGAAAAAGGTGTGTTAAAAGTTGCTTTTGAGTTAGGCGGGGACCTAGATCCAATTCTTTTACCTAAGCCACTTCCTATTCCAAGGCGAGTCATAGGGCTTTGGGAATCAACTTGCTTTGAAATGTTTATTAAAAATACCAAAGCTGACGAATACTTCGAGTTCAATCTAACCAGTGCCTACAACTGGAACCTCTTTCACTTCCCTAGTAATAAATCAAGATTAAAAGAATATATTGAAGTTTCAAACCTAGGGGTTAGCGCTGTTAGCAAGGAAAATAGTTTTTGTCTTAGTTTTTGGATTGCACTAGATAAATTTCCTCCCAACTTTTGGGATCAAGAAAATATGAATATTGGTCTTACGGCAGTAATAGAAGAGAAAACAGGCTTCCTATCTTATTGGGCGTTAACTCATAAAGACAACAAGCCTAATTTCCATCATAAGGATTCTTTTATTTACGAATTATAATTTTTTATACTCAATTGTTGAATAGCATTCCTCTTCTTTACCTAAGCAAACCATTAATCTCGCAATATCCTCGACCTTTGAGCCTCTGTATTTTTTAAGAGGACCAAAGAATAGTGGATCAAGGACTTTAAAGCCAATCATGGCCAAGGCTTCACCTGGTCTACTCTCTTGCCTATTTCCTAGAATAAGGGAAGGCCTAACCACGTAAAAGTTCTCAATCTTTAATTTAGAGATCTCTTCTTCGACTTGGCCTTTAACTTTATTGTAAAAGACACTGGAGCTCGAGTTTGCTCCAAGTGCACTAACTAAAATAAAATTTTGTACTCCATATTCTGAACAATGTTTAGCTGCCGTTAAGGGAAGACCGTAGTCTATCTCTTTAAAGGCTTTTTGACTTCCAGCCTTTTTAATCGTCGTCCCTAAGCAGCAAAAACAAATATCAATATGAAAAGCTTCCTCAAATTTGGCCATTTGATCTAATGGAGCAATACACTCGACTATCTTTTGGTGTTCCACTCCGCAAGAGCGTCTACTTAACAAGTAGACCGTCTCTACCTCTGAGTCTTGCAGCATCAAGTCTAAAACTCTAGAGCCAACTAAACCTGTAGCCCCTAAAATTAGTACTCTCATTTGAGTATTCTCCTCAATACAAGTATCTTATTAGTGATTCATATTATAATGGGAACTGACTATGAGACCTATGTTTATTTTCTCTTTAACTTTTTTATTATTTCTAAGCTCTTGTGGTAGTTTTTCTAATAAAGCCCCTATAAGAATTGTTCACTACAATATCAAAGAGCTTGATAGTAATAAAATAAACAAACCAAATCCTCAGCTACAATATGTTAAGAGTATTTTATCTGAGCTTGATTTTAATATTCTTAGTCTAAATGAGATTCAATATGATATTCCTGGAGTTCCTTCCTATAAATATAAGTCCCGAGGTGAGAATTTAAGAAACTTAGGCTCTTATATCAATCCTGATATAAAAGACTGGAACTTTAGTTTCCATCCTGCGAATACTGGTGCCTTAGCAAGAAAGAAAGCTAACGGAAATTTTTATACTAATTTTGATGAGCGAAAAGCTAGAGACTTCGCTGACCAGGTTAATTTTGGAATCTTTCCAGCTCAATATTCTACTGGTGCACTTTTTGATTTTAGAAAAACCTATGAAGTACTCGTAAAAGATCTGAAATGGACTGACTTTAATAAGAGAATTAAGTTATCACGATATAAACAAGGTAATGGAAAATCACTTCCAAAAGATATGGAGCTATTTGATAAAACTTTTAGCGATATAACTTTAAATATAAAAGGACGTGAAGTTCATCTCATCCTTTTACATACAGTTCCAGCATATCATTTTGGAAATAAAAGATCTCCAAATTATGTAAGAAATGCCGATCAACTTAGATTTCTTGAATGGTACCTAACAGGCAAAACCGATTTCCCAGTGGAACTTGAGCATGTAAAACCACTTCCTCCAGGTACTCCATTTATTGCGGTAGGTGATTGGAACACAGATATAACTAATAAAAAGAATAGAGGCTCTGAGGTTTTAAGGAGGCTTTTTAAAAAATTTAAACCTTGGATGGAAAAACCAGGGCACACAAATGAAAGTCCAGGCTTCGCGAAGAAAAGACTCAAATTGACGCTTGATTATATGATTTTTAGTGACCACTTCGAGGTTGTTAAAAGTGGCGTCGTTATGGCCAATGAAGACCGTGTCTTTATGGGCTGTAATAAAAACCAAGCTAAGTTTAAAAATATTCCTGAGGACAGAAAACTAGCCTTTTGGACCAATAGAAAGACTAAAAAGAAATGTTTTGTTGGTGTGAATAAAAAATTCTTTGAACTAAAAGAGGCCAGTGACCATTTTCCAATTTTTGCAGATCTAAAGTTTAAGGACTAGGGCTTACAAACTACTTTCTTTTTTGGGCTCTGGACTTTTAAAAACTTCATAACGCCTCCGTTCAAGAGAAGTTCCATCTGTATGTCGCCTTTAACAAATTTTTGAGAATATTCATTAATCAGAACCTGCTTACCTTCTAACCTATCTTTCAATTCCTCAAGAGTTCCTAATTGTACTTTTTCAACTTCTTTAAAATCTCCAGACTCAAGCTCCTTTGAAACACTGAGTTTTAGATCTTCACCTAGAAAGATTTTTACTTTATCGCCCTCTTCGTCAATATATATTACCTTACTCCAGGAAAACGTTCCTTCATCGAATACTTGATCATCAAAGATGTCTCTTGCTTCTCTAAGGACTTCTAACTCTACAGAGCTGTAACCACGACCTAAACAACGTTTAAAGTCTCTATTCAAGTCTGGGACTTCTAAAACACCCAGTACATAGTTACTGGTATTCGTAGTATTAATTTTCTTAGGCTGAGATAGGCTTGGTTTTACTTTAGATGCACTTCTTTGTTGTTCATCATCCTCCATAATTAGATAAATAGAGGATCCCAAAGAAATCATTATTAAAAATATTAAAATTATATGAATCTTTGACACAGAACATACCTCAATAAGTTACAGTATATATTAGACCATATCTCTTCTTTTAGCTAAATCTAAAAAAGTCTAACACCACCCTTGACCCTTTTAAAATCAACTCCATCTTAAACGTATGAAAGGATTAAGAAAAAATTCATTCAAAAACTTTGGCCTAACACTAGTTCAAATTAGTTTAATCGCCGGTTCAATTGCCTTAGGGATAAACTCTAATGCTTGTAGTAAATCAGTCACTAATTTAAAAACCAATTGCCATCTAAATTGCCAATATAAGAGTTTTTCTAGTGATTTTTATCTTTTTGATAATATTGCACAGTCAGTGAACAGCGCTAAACTTATAAGCTTTACTGTTAGTAGTGCCACAATTAGTAAGTTTATCACTTTAGATCCAGATTTAAGCTTAAAGTCTGGACTCTCTCCTCCTGTGTTTCTCGTTTAGAAACATAACTTTAATTTATTTTTTAGAACGAGGAGTTCAATATGAAGATTGTCGAGGGCGATTATTCGCCATTAAGTGAAGAAGTTTTTAATAAAATTCAAAATAAGTATCCTGAAGCTAGGAACTTCAAGTTTTCAATTAAAGAGGATAACCACTCTTTTTTTACAACCACTCTAGAAGTTAGGCTGGGAAAAAATAAGCTCGTTGCCAAAAAAATTGGCGCCTCTGCAAACGAGTCCGTAAGTAACGCTCTTTCAGCATTGAAAAAGCGACTAGGGAGGGCTGCTGATCGAACAAATCGAAAGAAAAAGCAATTCTTCTCTTTTACTTCACAATATGCAATTTAAATTTTCCTTATGAACCAGGGGGCGCTCGCCCCCTTCCCTACATATTTATAATATCTCTTCTGATCTGATAATAAATATACTTTCCTATTATCTGATCAAGAGTATAGATGATTGAAGCTTGGGTGATGGCCGCTTTCATATTAAGCCCTCCCATACACATAGTTTTATAAATCCAAACTCCCATTAATAAGCTCTTTGGAACGTCTAACATGTCATATGATCTTACGAAAATATAACGATCTAAAGTATGACTGCCAAGTTTAATGCTTCCTGAGTTCTCATTATAGATTTTTTGAGTAATTGCTTCCATTAAACGCTCTTGCATTTCCTCATCTTCTAGGTCTCCAGCTGATATTTCTTCTAAGCTTAAAATTTCATCAAATTCATTTTTTTCGACTTCAAGCTTTCCTCTCATAACGTCGGATACAAACCTCTTAATTTGTTCAGGAAAATATTCGCTATTTAATGAAGTCATAGCCGCATTATATTCTTTTATAAACTCTGGATCTTCCTTCTTTCGAAGTTCCACAATTCTTTCATACTCTTCTTTTATAAATGTGTTTTCTTCCCCGAATTCATATTCGTACATTGCCGCTTCAATATAGTCTGCAGGGGTATAAAAAACATGTAAGGAAATCACCTTCTTAAGAAAGGTAGCTGCCTGATCCGTCATGATGGCGTTATATCCATATTGAAAAATAAACTTCCAGGCCAGGTCGTGACCGAGTTTTCCATACCAATCAAATTCAGTTTTATCTTTATCCCAATTGGCATAGGCGTAGGTACCGGCCGTTGCGCTAATGCCCATCCCCATAAAAAATTTAGAAGTTCTCTTGGCGGCATATTTACTTTCAGGAGTTGGTTTTGTTGATCGACAGGCATATTTCATATTTGAATAAACCTCAGTCATTTCTTTGGCCTGTTTTTTAGCAAAGGCCTTGGCTTCATCGCCTTTTAGGCCTTTCTTCAATGCTTTCTTTTCTTGTTTTTTAACTTGTTTGATCTCGAACTTATCTATACTTTTCCTAATCTTCTTAAATTTATCCAAGTACTTACCAGAGTCATTAGGATAGAAGAGCCTTGGTAATTCGGCCAGTGCTGCCATTTGATGTTTTTGCCTCATCGCCGTTGCAAAGCTTAAGTACTCTTTCATTAACTTCCATTCATCTTCAGACTCGGGGAATTTAACAAAGTATTTTTGAAACTCATTGAACTCTAGAGGAGTAAACTCTGATTCACTAAGGAGTTTCCTCAATTTTATAACCTGATCACTACTTGGCTGACTTCTTGCTAGGATAATTTCCATTGTTTCATCTATATTAGGTAAACCGTCCCATGATTTTGGAACGAGTTGTACTTCCCCATATGTGAAATCTAGAAGGTATTTGGAACTTTCTTTTTGAACAAGGAGCTCACTTACTTGGTCTGGCGCTATTAGCTTTTCACTTAACATTTTATTTATAGTGTCTGCATACATTTGAGTTAAAAATCTAAAGCGACCTTTTCTAGCATTTAACATTTTTAGAAATGCTAATCTTGATTTCAAAGTATGACGACCTAGCTTTTTTACTGCTGGTGAGATGACCTTTTCTTTAACAATGCCAAATGTATTTTTTTTGGTCTTATCGAAGAACCCTTTTACTAATTGCTTACAATTTCCCGAATTAAAGGATGCCGGTGAACGCTCCACCGTATGACTGCATGTAAATAGGAGTAACCCTATGAATAGATACCAGACTCTCACAATTATCTATTCGGCTAATTTCAAACAATTATAAGGTTTATCATTTAGAACTTGTGCTATTTAGGCCATTATCCAAGAGATAACTATCAATAAGCCCTAAACCATTGAAATCCCCCTCTCTAAAATAAGAAATAAAGTCTCGCCCTTCCAAGTCTAAGGCCTCAAATGAGCCATGAAGAAAGACATTTGATAAACCAAAATAATTGTATAGGTCTACTTTAGTCTTAGATTTTTCAGTAATTTTTTGGGCAAAATCTTTAAATCTCCAAAGAGGTACATTTTTAAATTTGAGATTCATTGTAAGTTTCGTTCTTTTTTGAATACAAGACTCCCATAGATATCTTCTCTTTTTAGCACTTCTAAAAAGCTTAAATTTAGGTCTACAGGTCTTATAAAGTTGATTTGAATAACTCTTATGGTTAATTTCTTTCCAGTATCGATCAAAGCTTTTTTCAAGCGATATTCTACAAAAGAACCTATTGCTACATGTATCTCTTATCGTATTATATACTTCCTTTAAGCTTAATTTGTTAAAATGCTCAAGGCCTTCCTTTTTAATAATATACTTTCCAGACAAAGTAAGAGGTCCTTGTAATTGATTACTTCGAAGTAGATGCCAGACGAGGGGATCTACACCTCCATAAGTTTCAAGTATATTAACCGCATGTTTTTTAGTTAATTTTGTTAATTTTCCAGTATTATATTTCCGCCCAATAACCATTGAGAAATTATCATTATCTATAGAGATCTTATTTTTAGATTCAATCAGATTTTCTTTACTTTTATACTCAATCTCAAGACTTCTTAAGTCCAATAGAGATTTTCTCGTTACCGACTCTAGACCTAGAAGAGATCTCATGACTCCGCCAAAAATACGGCTCCAAAAGTTTTGAATAAAATTTGTCTTTTCATAAAAATGTTTAAAGAAAGTATGAAGCTCATCATCTTTTGTAATTTGGATATGAGTGGTCGCCTGATCCTTCATCCCACCAAGCAAAAGAAGAACATATTTAGACTTCATAATGGCCTTTTTTGAATCCTCTAGTGCCAAAAGCATTGGTCTAAATAAATCTGTATCAATTTCACCAAATCTCATACCACGCTTTAACTCTTTTTTAAGAATATCATTTTCTTCAATTTGGTGAAGTTCAGATTCTGTAAAACTAAGATGGGCCTTATAGCGATGTTCATATTCATATGAGAAATCAAAAGACAAAAGGGTAAATCTTAATAATTTTAAAAAATCTATTTGAAGAGATGCTCTAATTCCAACTTCGGCTCCTATCGCTTTCTCCACTTGCATTCTTAGCACTTCGTCTTCTCTGACCCTCTCATTTGGATCAACAGATTGAAATTGAACTGAAGCTAAACGTGTATATCGTCCAAGTGCGCCAGCACTTAACCAAAGTGGCCCAGAAATAGGCATACTACCAATGGCCCCGGCACTAAAAGTAAGGAAGTCTTCCTTTTTTAAAATCTCTTGGTTGGGTAAGCTCTTATACTTATCGCCTTGAAATGCTAAAAAGGGTAAGAAGAGCTTTTGAAAGTTTTTAGTAAGACCTTCAGTATATGAATCGGCGAAATGGACCCATGTATATTGTCTCTTAAAAGACAGACCAGTGAAAAGAGCATACTGACTCTCCCCAACCTCTATTACTCCTTCATCAGATAATTTTGAGAGTAATTTGTTTGCAGATATTTCAAAAGAAAAAACATCTCTAACAATCCATCGTTCATCATCGAACAGATCAGGTGAGAGCTGTCTCTCTATATTCACATTGAAATCTATAAAACTTTTCGCATATCTTATGCCTATTTTATTCAGTCCGCCCCCAACAAAAATATCTTTTCCCTGCAATGCGTTCTGAGCTTGTCTCTGACCTATCCTTTCGTATTGAGTTCCAAACTCATCAAGAATTTTCTTATATAATGGGTGCTCTTTCCCAAGATCATTATTTAAACCATTTAAAAGGCGTTCTTCATCAATAACTTGAATATTGTTAAAGTTAAGATCGTTTGCCATGGCCTTTTCGTAAGCAAACATTAATGCCAGAAGAAATGGAAGGAACTTTATAAGGTTCATTTTAGGAATCTTATAGATTTCTATATTGCCCTCAAGGGTCAAAGTAGTCCGGTTCCTAGCTCCATTCCTTTTCAAGTGTTTAAACATTCTTTCCTATCGGAAGTTATTGATTATTGTTTATTAGCTGATTAAATTGATTTATATAAAATCTGTCAGAAAACTGACCACTATAATTATCGCCCTTAAAATCTAAACAAATTATCCTTTTTACCGATTAGTAATTATGGGTGAAAAGAAAATAGAAACTAATGAAATTCAAACTTGCTCGTTCACTGGAAGACAATTCCTTTCCAGTGAATATCCAAAGCTATGTAGTTGTTGTAAAAAGGAATTCAATAATAGACAGTCTTACTGGGAGTCAACCAGTCCCCTAGAGCATGGCAATTACTCAAATGGGAACCAAAACGATATCTTTGAATACAGAAACTGCAATGATTGCTCTTCAACTTTGGTTACCAAACTATTAGATGAAAGGGATCATTCCAACGAAGGTAATAAAAAACGTGAACAATGGGAACAACAGTTTCAATTTCTTGTATCTAACGGGATTCCAAAAGAAAGGGCCAAAACGATTCTTTCTAAAAAAAAGTACATTTAATCTAAATTCTTTTCCTTTTTTAGAATACTCATAGCAATCTTCACCCCATCAACGGCAGCAGATGTTATTCCACCGGCATGACCTGCCCCCTCGCCGCAGGGGTATAAACCAGCATGGGAAGTGGACTCCAAGGTTTCACGGTCCCTTTGAATAGTGACGGGAGCCGAAGTCCTTGTTTCGGGAGCTATCAAAATCGCTTTTTCAGAAAAACCTTTAAGAGATCTTTCAAATTCACCAAAAGCCTTTTTTAAATGTGCTGTTATAAAACTAGGAAGTACTTCATCCAAATCTTGCCTATAGATTCCCGAAGGGCAGCTAGTTTTTGGGCTCTGCCCTTCTCCAACTTTTCCTTCTAGGAACCTATCAAGTTCGATGAAGGGAACTTCTTTTTTATTGGCCTTTAGTCCCGATAAATCATAAGCGGCTTTCTCAATCTTCCTTTGAAACTTCATACCTGCTAATAAATCACCGTCGAAATCTTTTCCTGCCTCAACAGAAACGACTAGTGCACTATTAGACCAAGGTGAATTCCTTGCGTAGTTACTCATTCCATTAACTACTAAACCATTATTTTCGGTTCCACTTGAGAGAACATACCCTCCTGGACACATACAAAAAGAATAGGTTCCTTTTTTTGATTCTGGATTCTCCCAAGAGAGACGATACCTGGCAGCCCCAAGCTCATATTTTGTGTACTCTCCATATTGAATATAATCCATATGCTTTCGTGGATGTTCAATCCTAACACCCACAGCGAAGCTTTTAGGTTTCATAGCTACCTTGAGTTCCTCTAGATGTTCATACATATCGCCAGCGGAGTGACCTGTGGCCAGAATCACATTATTACTTTGGAGCTTTTCACCATTACTAAGACTTACTCCAACGATTTTTTTATCAACAAAATCTAGTTCTTCTACTTTTGTATTGTAGAGAATTTCACAGCCTCTTTCCTGCAAGTATTCAGACACTTTCCCAATTAAAACTCTAATTTTATTTGATCCTAAATGGGGATTTGAGAGATAAGCGGTATCTTCTGGGGCTCCGAAATCAACTAGACGATTCATAACGTAACTAACATAAGGTGATTTAATTCTAGTGATCAACTTCCCATCACTAAAGAGCCCTGCACCCCCCTCTCCGTAACATACATTACTTTCAGGGTTGAACTGCCCATACCTCCAGGCCTTGGCAATATCTTTCATTCTTTCGTGCGCCCTCTGACCCCTTTCTACAATTATTGATGGAACTCCATAGTCCGCTAATCTTAAAGCGCAGAACAGTCCTCCTGGACCAGCACCTACTATAATAGGTTTCTTGTCTAGTGAGCCTAAGTTTTTAAATTCTTCTTTGATGATTGAGAACTTTTCACCTGCTTTAACCAGTTCTAAATTATACTGGTAGCGTGGTCTCTTACCTCGATTGGCACCTCTCGCATCTAAACTTTGGGACAAGATTCTAAAGTCATTATATTCTGGAAATCTCTTAGTGACTTCCCGCTCCAAATCCTCTTCAAAATCTAAGGTTATTTGTATTCTCTTTGACATATACAGACTATAATACAGAATCTGGAGAGGAACTTGAAGGCTAAGATTATTATCATTGGAAATGAGCTGCTCTATGGTCGAATTGCCGACACAAATGGGCCGTGGTTAGCTAAATGGCTTGATTCAAGGGGTATTGAACTCGATGAGATTCGGGTACTGCCTGATGAAAGAGAAGTTCTTTTAAAGGCCTTTGAGGAAGGATTCAAAGATTGTGATCTTATTTTAACTTCCGGTGGAATTGGTCCCACTAAAGACGATATGACGAAATCACTCTTAGCTGAGTTCACTGGAAAAAAACTAGTCCCCTGCGAAAAGACCGCTAAAATAGTCATCGAAAATTATAAATATTACGATCGGCAGTGGACTCCAGAATTAAATTCTTATCATCATATCCCTGAAGACTTTATTGCGACGCCTAATCCTAAAGGACTAGCCCCGGGGCTTATTTTTATCAAAGATGAGAAGCTTATCGCCGCTGCTCCTGGGGTTCCAAGAGAGCTTAAGGCCATGGTGGAAGAGGAATTCGCGCCATATATCGACAAGTTATTTAAAAATAAATACGCACCAAAAAGTCGAGTGGTAATTAGAACGGCAAGAGTTCCGGAAGAGAAAATTTTTAAGGAATTATGCCCCACACTTTGGGATGACCTCAGTCAATTTGGTCTAGTAAGCTCGTTGCCACAAGTTATTGGGGTCGATATCGTAGTCACGATTAACGGTGAAGACTCTAGTCATGAGTTAGAGAAAATTAAGAAGTTGATAGAAAAAACAGATCTTCATGAATATGTTTGGCAATGGGACAACTCACCACTTCCAGAACTCGTTATTAATGAAGCTATAGAAAAAAACCTAACCTTTGCCTTTGCTGAATCTTGTACCGGAGGGCTTACAGCGAGTAGAATTACTGATATCCCTGGTTCTTCAAAAGTATTTCTTGGAAGTCTCGTTACGTATTCAAATGATGCAAAGACAAATATTCTTGGTGTAAAACAACAAACTTTGAAGAAGTTCGGCGCTGTAAGTGAAGAAACCGTTAATGAGATGGCAACAGGGGTACTAGATAAAATGGGGGCGGATTTGGCGGTAGCCTTTAGTGGAATAGCGGGCCCGTCCGGTGGGAGCGAAATCAAACCTGTTGGTACACTTGCCCTAGCTTCTGGAAAGAAAAAAGATATTAAAACAGATTTATATCATTTTGCCGGTGATCGAGAGCGTTTAAAACTACGTTTTTCAGAAGTTGGTCTCTTTAAATTACTTCAATTAATTAGGAATTACTGACCTAATTTAGAAAAATCTATAGTTGTGTTATCAATTGTTTCATCTAAGCTTTCTTGCTTTTTAGGTGGTGCTTGAGGCTTTGATGAAGTTACACTCGCGGGTTCTTTTTTATTATTTAAGTCTTGCTTCATCATCTTACTAGCGGCGCCTGATTGAATTTTCTTTTTTGCGATTTCACTATATTTTTGAAAGTCTTTATCATTTAAACCGTTTAATTCATTTCTCGCTTTTGCAGCTTGCTCAGGAGTGATCTGCCCCATCTTAACCATTGAGTCTAACATTTTTGATACTTCGGCCTTATCAATTTTCATTCCTTTCAACATATTCATCATTCCGGCATCCATGGCATTGGCAATAACGGAAACAAAAAATAGAAAGCAAATGATAATTTTCATAGAAGACTCCAAGAATTTCGTGTCATATTATTCTACCTTACTTCTCGGTTATTCTAAGGATATATTTAGTCTTCTAAATATTTAGACTTTTAGCCACCAAATATTGGCGAAAAATACTTGTGAATTTCTCTTTACTGCCCTTTATTTCAATACCTTACAAATAAGATGAAACGAATCAGCCTACCCCCTAGGATAATGACTATAGAGATAAAGAACAGATTCAAAATACCGAAAAGAAGACAGGTGATGAAAAAGAGCAAGGGTGCCACATTTTTTAATCGTTTTACCGCCATTTTATTGTTGGTAGGCCTTCTTGTATTTTCATCATGTGTTCAGAGCCCAAATGGTAAAAGAAAAAGTTCTGGTAGCTCTAATCAGAAAACCTCCAACGGTGGAACTCCAAATACCCCCACTTTTTCAAATAGCCTTAACTTCTTTCAAAACGGTGCCGTACAATCAAGTTCAAACTTAACCATCAATACTGATTTTTCAGATACTTTTTATCTAAGAGGTGACGAGATAGATAGTCTTATCAATCCTTCAAACAAAAGTATTGTTCAATGTATGGTGGTTAGATTTCCACAAAGTTTAAATAATAAACTTCTTGTCGTCGCACTTTCGCCGCAGTTCTTTTTTAACTTTAGTACTCAAACCCAAGAGTATTACTACTTAGCTTCACCTTCAGAATCCAATACAAACCAGACGTTTTGTAATAAGCCCGGAATCAACTCTGCTCTAGCGACTGATTTTCCAGCCGAGACAATTTCATATTCACTTACTGATATTTGTCCCTCTTGTGTTTCTTCTCTTCTAGCTTCAGACCCTGTTCAGGTGAGAACTTCAGGTGGAACACAGATTACAAATATTGAAACAAATTATCTCTCCATAAGATTAACAAATAACAGTGGAACAGTTAACAACGGACCAAGCTGTGGGTCAACTCAGGAATGTCAATCAAAAGGGTTTGACTGTTGTAGTTTAGGTCAATGTGTTAACGATAAACAGCTCAAAGACGGAACCGACACGACTAGCGCTGAATACCTACAGGCAGAACAAGATATCTTTTCTAATCCTTCAAATATTTTTAACTATCCTAATTTTTATCACTTATGCTCAGTTGATGTTCCTGTTGTTCCAACGCCAACTCCGCCGGTTGACCCGAGCATCGAGGCTGCCAAGAAGTTTACTCGTCTTAAAGAGCTATACGAATGTACGACACCTTCCGAAGGTGAAATGAGTCTTTGTACCCTCACTTTTGAAGATGCTCCAGTAAATGCCACATATCAAACAGGATTAGACGATAGAAGTTTCTTTGATATATACACGGGAACAAATCCCGTCCCTGAGCATTCAATTGAACAGATTATTTACTCTGGAGAAATTCTCTTTAGTAATAGAAACTTCTTGAAGGACAATTTCACTATCAATGGAATTAGCAGTATCTCAAGTGGAGATCCTCAAGGGAATGATACTATTACAGATGCAGTAAGTATTTTTCTTGATCCGGCTTACCAAATTTCAAACTCTGCACCTAATCAAACTCTTAAAATTCAATATCGTATTGACGGCTCATGTAAACGAGTTAGCTCCAGTCTTGCGAAATGTGAAAAGCATTACGTTCAAGGTGAAAACTTAAGTAAAGTAACAGATCACTTTCCTGCTAGTAACGAATTTTTACTACCATTTTATGCTGATACTAATAAAACGGTAAAAGTCGAAGTAGATGAGACAACAAAGTTACAAGGATCAGAATGGGTTCTAACACTTACCTCACCAGCAAAAATCACTTTTCAAGGTGTAGGCCTTCAGGTTTACGATACACAGAAGCTTAAGATCACCTACTTTGTGGACCTGAACTCCTTTGACGTCTTACAGAAAGTTGAAGATGCTGCTGATGAAATTAAAACTATTTGTGACTGTGGAACTGGCGACTGTACTTTAGAGGAAGTCATCGTCAACGATGCCGTTGTAGATTATTCTTGTAAATACCCTGAGCCCGACATACCGGCTCCGCCGCTTCAACAAACGGTCTTACTTAGCTCAAAAACAGTTCCCGTAAGATACTATGATGCTGACGGCGTATATCAGTCAGATGTGACTTTTAATTCAAAGCCTCAAGAAGGTACTGCTTTTAAATATGATGATGGAAACCTCCTGAAGCCTAATAATGTTGATAACTATATTGGATTTAATGAGATCTACGGCTCTATCACTTCAATTGGAACCGACGCAAAATCAGCAAAAGAAGTATCTGTCGTAAAAGGACGTAACTACGATATCTTTGTAGATACGGGAACATTCTCTAGTTGCTTCTTTTGTGGAACTGATTATTTTAGTGGGGTCACTAAACTTTTCCCAGCGAACTTTCTAAATAAAGGTGGAGGTTACTCACCCGACTTACAAACAACTAACCCAATTCAGGCATCCACATATCCTGCCCATGATAAAATATTTGGACGTGCTTGTTTTGTACCAGCCACGATGATCCCATGGACCCATAAAACATCATCAGATCGTCAACAACAAAGAAAAAGTAGATTGGCCGCTCAGCACTTCCTTTTTGCAAATGGTTACCAAAGAGACTGGTTTGGCTTTGACTACGGATCAGTAATTGGTTCATTCGACGGTGTTCGTTGGTTTGCAATTGGTAACCAAAGAAGAATAAAGTCAGAATCGACAAAACTCTTTCTAGCAGTTAATGCCTATTTTGGGGATCAAACTATTGAAAGTACCTTTACTGTAGTTGTCTCAGACGCTTCAAGTACTGCTCAAAGTGGTTCGACCGTTACTTCAGACTTTGATTCTGACGGGGCACAATGCCAACAGAACCACCTTTGTAATACTGATAAAGATTGTGCCACTCAACTTGGTTGGGACTATGTCTGTGAAACTGTCGCCACTATAAAGACAAAATGGCCAAGGTTCGACTCAAATGGTCTAGAAGTTCCTGAACTAGAACCACAAGAAAACCTAATTAACCTCTTAGGAGGCCTAGGAGGAGCTACCAAACGATGTGTTTATAGAGGTAGAGGCGCTCCTTGTAGCACTGATTATCAAATCAACGACCCAACAAATAGTTACTCAGGAACAGATAGTGAGAAGCTACATGCCTGCACATCCAACAACTACTGCCAGCAATTTCTACAAGGTATACAAGTAGAAAAGTTTAACAATAAAATTGCTCGTTTTGGTAAATCTGTCAAAGTACAAAACTCCAGCACAACCGTTACAGAAAATGATTTAGATGAGTTTGGACTAGGTGCTAGACTAATAGGACGCCCCTTCTCTTATCATGGGACTGAGTCTATTACGACTGATGCCCAATCTGCCCTTAGCAATAACAATATTTCTGCCATCTGTATTCCAGGAAGAAATCCTGCCGATGATAATGTCAAAGATGGTAATGAAAATACTCCAGGACCTTCCCACTTAGGTGATCAAGTTACAGGAATGGGAATGTCACAGACAGGAAATATTTCTGATGTTTATTTGAGCTCCTGCTCTATCTTCAATACTTCGGGTGACTATATTCTCTTCGATGATAATTTGAAAAATAATCCTTTAAGTGATCCAGCTGTTCAAACTTTAGCCGGTAACCAGGCCATCTCAACCAACTCTCTTAATGTTCTTGGTACCATGGCACAAAAGACCTTCACAGTTGACTTTGAAAACTCTCAAGTAACGGGAGTTAATTTCCAACAAAATAGATGCTTAAGAGCTCCAGGTGCTTCTTGCCACACTGATTTAGAATGTGCACCTTCTAAAACCATTACTGAGCAACTAAACGGATTAGACCCCGATGACTCTAACCTTTACTCAGCATTAAATAAATATGAGATACAGTTTTGGAAAGAAAGACTTATCTGTGGCCAGGAAGTACTACCAAGCGATCCAAGTTATGACTTAACAAACAATAGATGCTGCCGTGAACGTGGCAATCAATTTACTATCGGTAATTTTTACGACCAGTCGGCCTTCGCCGCTAATGATCCAAATATTCCAGTTATTAATAATACTGAAATTCCCGGAATTGGTATCCCTTTATCAAGCTCTAGTCGTTACTCAAGAACTTCAACTATGATTGATAAACTAAATGATACAACTAACCCAGAGCCACAAATTCGTGCGGCCAGGGCCGATCAGTGTGGAACCGGTGGGGCAACTGCGGCAGATTGTACTCAATTTGATAACCCAGCAGACGATTTTAGAAATCAATGGAAAACTATCTCTACTATTGGTCAAAGAACTTGCTGTACCGGTCATTGGATTAGACATTTTGATTCCGATGACAATGGCGGAGGGCATACTTGGGGAAGTAATAAACATCAAGATGTCCCTAAAGAGTCTTTTAAGTGCTTAAACTGGACAACATGTGTGGCCGGATCTACTTGTAGCGACACTGGTGATTTTATTTGTGATCATGTTGAAGAACCAGATGATGCTGCCTGTAAGCAGCGTGAGACAAGTAATACAGAGGCCACTACTATTTTTAACTGGCTAAACACGCTTGAACTTACTGGTATCCCGCAAATTGGTGTTAAGACTGAGGACTTCACTAACCTCTTTTGTAAAGTAAGACCCGATGACCAAACTCAACCCGGTGACTTTGTTATGCCTAATCTAATTAAAGCACTTGCTGGTGAAGATGCAGAGTATAGAGATTCTTCTAATGATAGACTTTACTCTGCTGCAGATTCAGGTAACTTTGAAACCGGAATAAAACAAGTTTTCTCTGATGACACTTTTAGCTGTTGCCTTCCAACAGGAACCCAGATGAACAATGGAGACGATCCAAAGTTATGTTGCTCAGGACTAATTGCTAATACCCAAAATAATGGAACTATTTGTGCCCTACCTGATTTTACTAACGTCACAGTCTATTTTAATAGATTCGTCTCATCGGCAGCAAAGGACGTTTCTGATTCTCAAATCGACGCAGACACAGGCTATATCACAAATCCAATTATTGTAGAGAACCTCGCTTGCCAAGAACAAGTCTGTGCTTCAGGTGCACTCGCAAGAGGAATTTCACTAAGTAATCTAAAAATACCTGGTAAAGAAAGTAACCCTAAAACTTTTAGACGTTTTATAGATGAAAACTCTCAGGCGACCAATGCTAATGGCCTAGCAGATCTATATGACGCTGGACTTAGATGGAATGACGATGTCTACTGTGTCCCAAATGCGCTAGCTACCTCAGGAGCACCTGAGATTAAGTTCACAATCTGTAACTAGTAAAAAAGCATCAGCGTCACGATCGCCAAAACAAATCTATATACAGAGAATACCCATAGACCTGTTGAAGCTATAAACTTTAAAAAATAATGAATTGTAGCTAGGCCTACGGCAAAAGAAAGCGTTAACCCTATTACTAAATCCACTATCGCGAAATTCGCGCCACTATTTAAAACCTCAGGGAGTTTATAGACAAAACCGGCAAAGATAACAGGTAAACTTAACAAAAAACTAAACCTGGTAGATTCCACTCGCGACATAGAGAGAAATCTTGAGATGGTTAAAGTTGACCCACTTCTGCTCACTCCTGGAAAAACGGCCAACCCTTGAAAAAAGCCAATTAAAAAAGACCTCTTTATATCGACTTGTTTAGACATATGATCTGTTTCTTCCATCACTCCTCTATGATCGAAAAACCACATCAGAGCTCCGAAAAGAACGAGGTTAAGGCTTATCATAAAAGCACTTCTACCAAAGTCTGATGCAAAGTCTTTAAGGGCATAAGCCAAAACAAAAGTGACGAAAGTGCTTATTCCAATATTAATAATCCAGCTTCTCCCTCTCGTTCTTTTTTCGAGATCATCAACAAAAAATGCGGAAGAGATAATTTCTTTAATATCTTTAAAGAAGTAGACCAAAACGGCTAAGGCCGTCCCCACATGCATGGCCAAGTCAAATGCGACACCGGGATCATTAATCTTTAAATAATGAGGTAGAAGGGCTAAATGTCCTGAAGAACTTACAGGTAAAAATTCGGTGATTCCTTGTATTACGCCGTAAAAGAGTGAGTCGATCCAGGTCATTTTTTAACAATTCCAAAATAGTCAAAGTCTCGTTTTTTTAAAGACTGTCTCAAGTCTCTTAGATGAACTAAGAATTTGTCAGAGTAATAATTTCTTTTCGTTTCATTAATATAATTACTAACGAGATAGAGTCTATTTAAATTTGAATAAAGAATATCCGCAAGCACATCGTCTTTCTTTTGAACCGCCCTTCTGCCATATTTAAAGTAATTCCTAAAAATGGCTTCCTCAAGTTTTTCACGTTGTTCTTTGTTTAAATTCGTCTTTGTAAAATGGTCTAATACAGTAAGGGAATTGATTTCATCACTTTTATCTGGGAATCCAAAAATGTTATAATAATCAAAATACCAAACAATACTTTGCAAGAAGGTTTCTCTGAAGTTTTTTCTGGCTAAAGCACTTTTTATATCCTCACTCCAGTAAAACCTTAGCGTCAAAGAATTATTAGTTTCAAGTGGGATATAGGTTTCAACCATTCTTTTTTCTAAAAATACCTTTTGCTCAAAGAGCTGCTTAAATCTTAAAAAGTTTTGATTTCCAATTTTCCCAAAATCAATTTCAGGCACTGCTCCTTTAAATGACTTTTCTATTAACTTATCTCGAACTGCAACAAAACCTCTTATAAAGGGACCTTCCGCAAAGACATGCCCAATAAGATTACCACTTCCTAAGCTCAGAGACTTATAGACTAAGTCTTGAATCTCTAAACTAACCTTCTCGCTTAATATTTTATTACTCCCAAAATCTTTTTCATACTTCCTTTTTAAATAGATTTCTCGCTTCTGATTAAGGGCCTGGAAAAGGTTTGGAAATTGCTTTTTAAATAATGGATTTCCTAATTTTGCGTTTTCCAAAAGACTTAATAATGAAAAGCGTTCCTCAATCTTGATATAGGCATCTTTATGAGTCTTACGGTCATATAACCATAGGTAAGGTTTAATTTTTTTGCTACTTCCTTCCTTTACGACCTCAAAGTTAGGAAGAAGCATAAAACGATCATCAGCTAATGAGTTTAAGGCCCAAAATTTAAATCGATTACTTTTAAAATTTGTAAAACCTTCAAAAGAGCCCTGCCCTTTTAGATTTAAATTTTCCTTAACCGGATTTACGACAATTTCCTGCATGAGACTTAATCCCTTAAACAAGGGAGAGACAGTTGAGAAAACCAATAAACAAGGAACCCAAATCAGGCCAGCATACAAACTAAACTTACTCTGGGTAGTGATAATTCTCGTATGACTTAGGCTCTCTTTTAAGCTTGTTTTTTTTACTAATAGAAGCAAATCACCTATTAATAAGGGCCCTAGAATAGCCTCTAACACGACCCTGCCCCCGGCACCAATTCTTTTCCAAGTCGGGTCCCCTACCGCGCGAAGGCCAAGTAGCCATTGGCTGAATGAAACTCCTAAAATTAAGCTTCCATAAAACCTGATAGCTAAATATAGACCAAAAACAAAAATTAGTGTTGAAAGGCCTTCGGCATAAACTTGTCCTTCAGCGCTTCCCTGTAGCTCTAGAGACTTAAATAAAAACTCTGTTAGAGCGACGTTTTTAGAGGCATATACACGAAAGGACAAAAGAGAATAGTAACAGACATAGGCCAAGGCAAAATCCGCTAAGAATCCTAGAAAGCGGCGGCTAAGGGCCGAAAAACTGTTGGAATCCTCTGTACTACTTTTCAAGTATTTACCTTTTTATAGAATGCAGCTGCAACAAATATGGGCAGTTTTCATATACCGCTATATTCTCTTCACAAGCACCAAAGTCATTGTAATTTCATAAACTATTCTACCTTTTCCCCCAAAATTGCCAAGAGTAATTGGCAGTCAAAGAGTTTAATTGTGAGCAATTCAGTCAGGTATTAAAATAGAACTGAAAGATAAGTTAATGAAATGAAGGGAAAATTCCGAAAAACAAGTGTGGAAAACCCTAAAAATGGGAAAAGAAAATGAGACAGAACAAACCATTAAAAGTGCTAATGATTCATCTCTTGAACTTAAGTATGCTTGTTGCACCTATGCCTTTGATCGCTGCGGAAAGCGACTTTGATAGCAATGTTAATTCAAGTGACTGGGTTGGCGATGTCGGTACGGCCTTAAAGACTGTTGGTGGTGCCCTCTTACAAAACAGAGCCCAACAAGCAGCCATGCGTCAGCAAGCCTTAATGATGAGAAACTCAAGACCACAGTCTGTCCCAGCAAAGTTTTTTCCACAATGTCAGATCTCTCCTGCCGGTGCTCAAATACCACAGATGGCTTGTGAGATGAGTCAAAACCTTCCAGGCGTTGTTTCTCAAGGTCAACAAATGAGTTTAATAGCTCAACAGAATATAGATTTTTATGACCAACTTATGGACGAGGCTCAAAACTCTCGTCTACCTAACGGGATCGCTTGTCTTAATCAGGCCCTTGCAGGAGTTAGATCATCAATAAGTGATCGTATGAATGGTCTTGAAAGAATGAAAGAACAAATAAAAAAGGCCAATCAACTTTTTGAAGAACAAAATAAGGCCATCCTCGAAGATATTAAAAGAAATGGAAATGAACTCTTTGGTACTTCACGTGGTAAAAAACTAGATAGTAACCAAGAAACTGCAGATTATAACAAACTTGTAACACCAGAGTGTAGAGACATTATCACTACTGGTGGTAGCGAGAGTATGAACGATAAGATCTTTAGTGACGGTCTTAGAGGTATTAGAGATGGAAATCTTGGGAAACTAAATATTTCATCTGATCAGTTTGCAGCAAACAAGGGCTCGTACGAAAGAGACTTAAATCAAAAAGTACAACAGATTAAAAAAGATATTAAAAGATTTGGAGTTGACGGGTTTCTTCAACAAAATAGCGGTGGAAACTTAAGCTTTGAAAGAAATGGACAAGAAAAATTTGGTTCACTTCAAAAAGCTTTTTCAGACTTTACGAGAGTAAAACGTACTGAAGTTAACAATATCAAGGACAGTATTACTAAAGAAATCCCTGGTGTTGATATTAGCAACCTTACAAATATGAGTCAGGACTTTAAAGCTGACTTTGGTGAATTTGTATCTCAGGCCGAACAACAACTTAAACGTCAGGCCATTTCAGCTTGTGTTAGCGGACCAGTTGGACTATCTCCTGACCAAATTTTAAGTAGCCTTCGTTATGACTCTACAAGCATGACCGGTGATACCATAAACAATTACAGAAGTGCCCTTGATATCATCCTTAGAAATCCAGACTCTAGTCCTTCTGAAAAAGAAAGCGATATTAGAAATCTAGATAAGAGATTCAAAGGTAGAATTAGAATCGTTTATAACGATGAAGATTCGGTTCAAAGAAATGAATCACCTTATAAGATGTTTCAAAAGATTGTAAAAAAATGTGATCAGCAATTTGAGCAGGAAACAGATAGAAATATCGGTCGTTCTACTAAAAAGAAAATTTCTCGTGCTAAAAAATACATGAAACAACTACAAGCAGTTGAAAGAACCTTTGCTTCAGATCTATCAAATCAGCTTATTGATGAAGTAGTAAACTGTTCTGGACGTAAGCTTAAAGCAGGTCAATGTAACGCAAGTACTCTTTCTACTTCAAATAGTGAGTTCTGTTTAGCTCAGGCCAGTGATTGTGCTGCTCAGGCCAATTCATGTTTTGCTCAGATTGATAGAGAAGTTAAAGTCAGACAAGACAATATGAATAAACTCTCTATCACTTATAATAATAATGTTGCAGCTCTTATCTCAAACCAAGAAGCTCTTCTGGCCCAAGTTAAAGCTCAGGTTGGTAGAGATGCTGAATTCTTTAAAAGCTTCTTCCCTGGTGCTACTTATAACTACCCTGAAGACCTCTTTGTTAAAATGCCACAACTGGCAGACTTTAATGGTCTTGGAGTAGAGTTAAGAGGCGGAGGAAATATTGAAGATCTTCAAAAACTTCCAGGAAAGATTGATCTTTTAAAGCAGCAACTTGAAGAGCAATTCTCTGGACCTAACGGAATCCAAAAAGTTATCACTGACTATATCGCCCAACAAAAAGGCGCTATGGAAAAGAACAAAGGAAAATGGGCCGAGCTACAACAGAAATGTCAGCAAAATATGGGTAAAGCTCAGCAGGCCATTGCTGAGGCAAACCAAAGAGCTCAAGAAGCCTACGGTGAAAAGAAAGAAAAGGTTAATGAATTTTGCCAAAAGTTTGAAAACCTAAGAGAAAACCCGGCAGCAGGTTGCGGCGATGATAACGACGCCAAAGACCTATTTGAAGATAGCATGAAAATCTCTTCACACGTCTCTGACGATGCTAGAAGATGGGTTGGTACTTACAAAAACCTTTGTGCCCAATCTCAAAATGAAAAAGACAATGCTGCAGATGAATTCGAAGATGGCGGAAAAGAGTATATCAAAGAGCAATGTGAGGAATCCGATTCAGAAAGTATCTTAAGTGAAATAGACTCTCAGCTTAAGACTTACGGAAATCTGTCTGATGAGCAAATTTCAGCGATTGAATCTGCTGAAAGTACTGGTCAAACAAATGTTAAAGAAATCATAGAAGAAAACGAAGGTAATTCTGCTCTTATTACGCTTATTAAGAAAAGAATTGCTCTAGCTAGAGCAAGTGCCGAGACCAAAGAAGAGTTTGAAAAATATTTTTCAGGTAGTGAACCAAATGAAGCTCTTCTAGCTCATGTTTCAGGTGCCGATGAAGAGAATAAG
>JAIBDQ010000155.1 GCA_024686135.1 Halobacteriovorax sp.
ATTGGAACAAATTCAAAATGCCAAGAAGATTTATGTGGAATCAGGTAGGATTTCATAATCCTCTAGCAAAAGAATTACTAACGGACTTATGGGAGTTCTTTTGGAAAATCAAGAATCGATTTCGAAGGTTGGCGAAAAATATGAAGCTGACCAAATTAAAGTTTTAGAAGGTTTAGAAGCTGTTAGAAAGCGTCCCGGTATGTATATCGGTGATACTTCTAATAAGGGACTTCATCATTGCGTCTATGAAATTGTAGATAATGCAGTCGATGAAGCGTTGGCCGGATATTGTACTGAAATTAAAGTAATTATCCACGTGGATAACTCTGTCACTGTTGTTGATGATGGTAGAGGGATTCCAGTAGGTATACATCCAACTGAGGGTGTTTCTGCAGCTGAGCTTGTTTATACAAAACTTCATGCCGGTGGAAAATTTAACGAAGAAGGATCTGCTTATAAAGTTTCAGGTGGTCTACACGGTGTTGGTGCTGCAGTTGTGAATGCACTTTCAAAATACGTAAAACTTGAAATTAAAAAAGAAGGTAAAATTTACGAAGTTACTTTTGAGCATGGGGTTCCAAAAGCGCCGCTAAAAGAAACAGGCACTTTAGAAAATATGAAAGATTCAGGAACAGCTGTTACTTTCAAGCCTGATAATGAAATATTTGAAGTACACGAATTTAAATATGATACTTTATCTAACCGTTTTAGAGAGATGGCCTTTTTAAATAAAGGTCTAAAGATTACTTTAAAAGACGAGCGTGCTGATGATAAAAAAGACACTTTTCATTATGAGGGTGGATTAGTTGAATTTGTTCAATATTTAAATAGATCGAAAAATCCAATTCATAAAAAACCAATTTATATTTTTCAATCAAAGGAAGATTACGAAGTAGAAATCGCCATGCAGTGGACTGATTCTTACAACGAAGTTCTTTCTGGTTATGCTAATGCTATTTCTACCCCTGAGGGTGGAACCCACGTGTCCGGTTTTAAGACAGCTATTACCCGTCAGTTAAACTCTTGGGCAAAAGAAAGTGGGCTTACGAAAAATTTAAAAACAAACTTAACTGGCGATGACATGAGAGAAGGTCTGACGGCCATTATTTCGGTTAAACTTCCAGAACTTCAATTTGAAGGACAAACTAAATCAAAACTTGGTAACTCCGAAGTTGAAGGTATTGTTAATTCTCTCGTTGGGGATGGGTTAAAAACTTATTTAGAAGAAAACCCAGATACGGCTAAAGTCATTATTAGAAAATCAGTTGATGCTGCCGCTGCTAGAGAAGCTGCTCGTAGAGCACGTGAACTTACTAGACGTAAGTCTGTTCTCGATAGTGGTGGTCTTCCTGGGAAAATGGCTGACTGCCAAGAGAAAGACCCGGCAAAATGTGAAATCTATATTGTGGAAGGTGACTCGGCCGGTGGTTCTGCCAAGCAGGGTCGAGACAGAAAAACTCAAGCCATACTTCCACTAAGAGGTAAGGTTTTAAACGTAGAAAAAGCTCGTTATGATAAAATGTTAGCGAATAATGAAATCAAAATGCTTACTCAGGCTCTAGGTACGAGTATCGGTAAAGCCAACTTTGATATTTCTAAACTTCGTTATCATAAAGTTATTATCATGACCGATGCGGACGTGGATGGGTCGCATATTCGTACCCTCCTCCTAACCTTATTTTACAGACAGTTCCCTGATCTTATCGAACAAGGTTATGTCTATATTGCTCAACCTCCTCTTTATAAATACAAGAAAGGAAAAACAGAGAAGTACTTAAAAGATGACAAAGAGTTGGAAGCTTTCTTAGTAACTAACTCTCTTGCTGGTGCGAAAATTACGGTTGATGGTGATTCCATTGATGAAGAGACAGCAAAGACTATCGTTAATAGATATACGACTTACAATAATATCTTAAGTTCTTATGATGTTCATTTCGATCTTCATTTACTCAGAAGAATTATTGAAAACTCGAATCTAAGTGCAGACACCCTTAAAGATGATGCGAAATTAAATAAAGAGCTTTCTGATTTAGGTGATCATTTTAAAAAATTAGAGGCTGAAACATTGAGAGCTTATTCTTTTGATGTAGAAGACGATGTTGAGCATAAGTGTAAGATGATTCGAGTGACGGTTAAAACAGCCGCAAGAACGAAAAAATTTAAACTTACGAACTACTTCTTCTCTTCAGCTGAGTATGCAGACCTTCAAAATAACTTTGATGGAATTAAAAAATATTTTGAAGCAAAATTTAGTCTTGAAAAAGATAAAGTTGAAAAACAAGAATTTGAGAACATTGATGAATTCGCCAAATTTGTTATCCAAGATGGAAGACAAGGTGCCTATATCCAGCGATATAAGGGTCTAGGTGAAATGAATCCAGAGCAACTACTTGATACAACTATGTCTCGAGAAAACAGAACTCTTTTACAAGTGACTATTGAAGACACGATTGAAGCTGATCAAGTTTTCTCTATTCTTATGGGAGATCAGGTAGAACCAAGACGTGAATTTGTTGAGAAGAATGCTCTTAATGTTAGAAACTTAGACGTTTAAGGAAGAATAAATGGCTGACGATAATACTCCAATCGATCACGGAAATATTGAACCTGTAGCGATTCAAGATGAAATGCGTAACTGTTATCTTGATTACGCCATGTCTGTAATTATTGGACGTGCCCTACCTGATGTTAGGGATGGAATGAAACCAGTTCATAGAAGAGCTCTCTTTGCTATGCACGCTAATGGTAACTATCATAATAAACCATATTTAAAGTCAGCCAGAATTGTCGGTGAAGTAATTGGTAAATATCACCCACATGGTGACTCTGCTGTTTATGGAACTATTGTTCGGCTAGCTCAAGATTTTTCAATGAGATATCCACTTGTCGACGGTCAAGGAAACTTTGGTTCAATTGACGGTGATAGTGCCGCGGCTATGAGATATACAGAAATTCGAATGAGGAAACTTTCAGAAGAGATGATGAAAGATCTTGATAAAGAAACTGTAGATTGGCAGCCAAACTTTGACGAATCTTTAAAAGAGCCAAAAGTTCTGCCTACTCGTGTACCAAATTTATTAATTAATGGTTCTGCCGGTATTGCTGTTGGTATGGCCACTAATATCCCCCCGCATAACTTAACTGAAGTTATGAATGCGCTCTTGCTGTTGATTGATGATAGATCAACTAGTATCGACGATTTAATGAAGGTTGTTTCTGGACCTGACTTTCCAACAGCTGGATTTATTCATGGAACAGAGGGAATTAAGTCCGCCTACAAGAAAGGTCGCGGCGTAATTCAAATACGTGCCAAAACTGAAGTAGAAGAATTTGGAAGAGACAGAGAAAGAATTGTTATTTCTGAACTTCCATACCAAGTTAATAAAGCAAAGCTAATCGAAAAAGTAGCTGATCTTGTTAACTCTAAAGCTCTCACGGGTATTTCTGATATTAGAGATGAGTCCAATCATCTAGGTATTAGAGTAGCTATTGATCTTAAGAAGGGTGAAATCGCGACAGTAATCCTGAATAGACTTTATAAGCAAACACAGCTTCAAACTTCATTCGGTATCATTTTTCTATCAATCAGAAATAGTTCACCAAAGGTAATGGACCTTAAAGAGCAACTTGAAGCCTTTATTGATCATAGACGTGAAGTTGTTATTCGTAGAACTGTTTACGAACTTAGAAAAGCAAAAGAAAAGGCCCATATTTTAGAAGGTTTAAAAACGGCCGTAGAAAATATTGATGCCATAGTCGAGTTAATTAAGAAATCAGAAGGTCCACAGCAAGCTAGAACTTCTTTAATGAGCAATTACAAATTGTCTCAGATTCAAGCTCAAGCTATTTTGGACATGCGTCTTCAGAGATTAACCGGTCTTGAAAGAGATAAGATTGTTAAAGATTACGATGACATCATGAAAGAAATTTCTCGTTTACAAGAAATTCTAGACTCTGAAGATTTAATCAAAGGTATTATTAAAGACGAATTTCAAGAAATACTTGAAGCATATGGGGACGAGAGAAAAACTCAAATAGTTGCCGCTGCTGATGAAATTCAAATTGAAGACTTAGTTAAAAAAGAAGAAGTTATCGTTACTGTAACTCATAAGGGTTATATTAAGCGAATGGCCATAGACACTTATAAAACTCAAAAGCGTGGTGGTACGGGTGTTAAGGGTGCTGGCGGAAATGATGAAGACTTCTTTACTTCAATCTTTACCGCCAATACTCATGCAACACTTCTTTTCTTTACTAGTAGAGGAACAGTCTTTTCTAAAAAGGTTTACGATATTCCTGAAGGAACAAGAACTAATAAAGGCCGAAACGTTGCTAACTTAATACAGATTCCTTCTGGTGAAAAAATTAAAGAAATTTTAATGATACCTGCTGATGATGAACTTGAAGGTAAGTATTTAATGTTCGCAACAGAAGGCGGTATTGTTAAGAAGTCAGATCTAACTGACTACAAGAAGATTAAGCAAAGTGGCTTAAAAGCAATTAAGATAGTTGATGGTGATTCATTACTTGGTGTTAAAGTAACCAATGGTGAAAAAGATGTTCTCCTTTGTACTAACGGTGGAAAGATAATTCGTTTTGCCGAAACTGATTGTCGATCTATGGGTCGGGTATCTCAAGGTGTTAAAGGTATAAATATTGGAGAGGGTGAAAGAGTTATCGGTATGGAAATTATCGATGATAATGTTGAAATTCTTTCAATCACTGAAAATGGATACGGGAAAAGAACTAGTTCTTCCCAATACCGTAAACAAACGAGAGGTGGGAAAGGTATTCTCGCTATGCGCTTAACAGACAAAAATGGCGAAATTACGGATATTAAACCAGTTTCTGATAAAGATGATCTGATGATCATTACTGATAAGGGACAAGTTATTCGTACTAAGATTTCTGGTATTTCTTTAATGGGCCGAGCAACTCAAGGTGTTCGTATTATTAAACTTAAGTCTGGAGAGAAAGTAGTTGCAGTAGAAAAAATTATCGACCCGGATGAGGTAGATGAAACTCCTGCTGATTAGTATCGCACTAGGGCTAGGGATCCTTTTTATGGGATCCCTAGATTTTACACCCACAATAAATAAAGAAATTGTTGAGGCTCAAGAGTTTTTATTAATTCAAAACTATGAAAAATCTATAGCTAAATACAAAGAAATTTTAAAAAAGAACCCTGGTAATGAATTAAAAGTTAAAATTTATTATCAACTCGGGGAAATTTATAGCACTAACCTTGGTAAAAACAAGGAAGCCATTGGTTATTTTACTAAGGTTAAAGAACTAACTGAAGACCCTCTCTTCCTAGTGAAATCAGAAGAAAGAATCGGCGAAATCGCTTATAGCTTCTCAAAAGATTTTAAAAAATCATTTCAATCCTATAAAAACCTTTCAGAATTTACTCCGAAACTTGGGAATTTCGACTTCTATCAATTTCGAATGGCAGTTTCTGCATTTAAAAAAGGGGATATTAATAACTCAGTTGGACTGTTTGAAGACATACAAAGAAAATCCAGCCATAAATACTTCATAAGCTCGTTTTATTATTTGGGACTAATAAATTTTCATAGAAAACAATGGAATAGATCGCTGGTTTATTTAAAAGAATTTATTAAAAGAGAATCTAAAAAAGATTTGGTAGTCCAAGCTAAATTTTTGATGGCGAACATATATGAATCTAAAGAAGAGCTAAAAACTGCCTACGATTTGTACTATTCAATTTTAGGGAAGTATCCAAATACCCAAGTTGTTCAAAATAGACTTAAAAGCATTTACTCACGAAGAATAGCAAGAAAGCGCTAAATGAAAATTCCCACAAAGAATAAATCATTGTTAAAAATACTAGGCCTCTCTCTCAGTCTTCCTAGTTTAATATTTTTTCTTGGGTGGTTAATGCATTACTCAGTTTCTGAGGGCTATGTGTCAAAACCGGTAGGTTTAATTCTTTTTCTTGCCGTAATTTTTAATACGTTCTATTTAATGGTTCGTTATGCCATTAAGAAAAAGAATTAATTTAAAAATATTTATACCTGTTAGTTTAATCACTACTCTAGCACTCCTACTATTTTCCCAGTCTCAAACAGAGACACTTGTTATTTTAGGGGTTTATTTAGCTACTCTAATAAATCTATTTCTTCTGTTAAGCGTCATTAATAAGATCGTGGAGATTGGAACAGCTACTGAGCCAGTGGATTACTCTAAATTAAGACTAGCGTTAGTTTTTTTAGCAAAGATGCTAGTACTCTTTCTGGCCTTAACTATTGGTGTACATTTTACGGGAAAAAGGATAATAATTCCGTTACTTAACTACGTAATTCAGATTTTTGTGCTCGGCGTCTCTTTCAAGCGTTCGAACTAAAAAACGGGTTTTATATGAAAAAACTATTAGCGTTATCGCTTCTTCTAACTTCATCATCAGCTCAAGCCGCTAGCGGTGCCTTTACTTGGATTAGTTCATTACATCTTCCAATGGCAGAGCACGTAGCAACGATGATCTTTGTTTCATTTTTATTAATCTTGGGTGGATTTATTTATCGCTCAAAGATAGCGAAAGTTTCTAATGTGGTAATTCCAGATAAGGGAATAACCTTCAGAAATATCTCAGAGCTTTATGGGAATTTTATCTATGGACAGTGTAAAGCTATCTTAGGTGAAGATGAAGCTCATAAGTATTTTAGTTTTATTGCTACAACCTTTCTTGTTATTTTAATCTGTAACCTGATTGGGTTAATTCCTGGGTTTCTACCTCCAACAGAGCATTTATCAACTACTCTTGCTCTAGGTGTTTTTTCTTTTCTTTACTACAACGTTAAAGGAATGAAGGAGCAAGGTGTGATTAATTATCTGAAACACTTTGCTGGTCCTCTTTGGTATTTAGCGATTTTGATTTTTCCAATTGAGATAATTTCAAACTTTATTAGACCACTTTCGCTGGCCCTACGTTTGAGATCAAATATGATGGGAGATCATTTAGTTCTTTCTATCTTCTCTGGGTTAGCTCCACTAGTTATTCCAATCATTTTTATGATTCTTGGAATATTGGTTAGTTTTATTCAAGCTTATGTATTTACAGTTTTATCAATGGTTTATATCTCGCTTGCTACACATCACGATCATGATGAAGAGCATGCACATTAACAACTTTAAGGAGTTCAAATGAAAAAATTATTACTTGTACTTAGTGTTGCACTTTTTTCTTCAGCTGCTATGGCTCAAGACGGTGGTGCTTTCTTTAACGAATAC
>JAIBDQ010000192.1 GCA_024686135.1 Halobacteriovorax sp.
CTGTGCTTTATATTGGCGACTCTCAGAGTGAAGGATACCTAGGTGGAATCATTTATGAACACCTAAAGAAAGTTTCTCAAGTCCCAAAAATTAAGCTTATAGGCGTTGGCTCAAGCTCTCCTCGTCACTGGGGAGATAATCGCTCTTCTAAAAATTCAAAATGGCTCTGTAAACGTTCTGGTAGGCTTAACAACAAAAGTGCTGTCAAAATGAAGAAGGTAATTTGTGATTATTCTGATCAAAAACCAATTTTCACAAAGCTAAATGAAAACAAGTCAGACTTGGTGATCTTTCAATTTTTAGGAAACTCAATGGGCTTTAATGAGAGTTATATTTCCAAAAAAATTGGCAACCTTCTTGGCGCTCTCGCCGACTCCCAGCAATGCCTGTTTATAACTTCACCACCTTATTATAAAGATTTAGTTGAAAAAAATAAGCTAAGAATTAAAACTCAAGACTATTTTGTAAAGGCCATAGGAAACAGATGTACGATTATAAAAGGCGTCACTGAAGAAACACTAAAGGACTACGCTTTTAAACGAGAGAATTTTCTTGGAGATCGCATCCATTTAAGCAAGAAGGGAGCGCTGGCATTTTTTGATATGATAAAACAAGACCTACCTTAACTAATCCCTAAGTTTAACAACTGAACTCCAGCCATAATGATCTGAGTAGTTTAACCTCTTCCCGCTTTGACTTTCAAAAACAGCATCAAAAGCCAACTCACCGTCACTTATATCAAAATGAGGTGAAGCGAAGATATGATCTAACTTACCACCGTCCTTTTGGCCTTCTTTAAATGTGTTCTCAGAGCTAGAGGTTTGAATGCTCAGCTGATCATGTGGTGCCTGCTTATAACCCGGAAAGATTAAGGGAAGCATACGCCAGGAGAGCTCTTTGGAGTTGGGATGCTCACCTGAGTTAATATCTCCACCAAAAACAATGGGATCATCACCGGCAATTTTATTAAAGAAATTTTTCATCTCATACATTTGCTTTGTACGTACCACCTCATAACTGACACAGTCATCACCTTCAGTTTCGTCACAGTAATTAGCAATTAAGTGAGTATTGGCCACCCAAAACTTTCTATTTTCATCAAGCTGTATTCTAATCAAATATACTGACTTATTAGCGATGGCCTCCCCGTCACTAAAAATATTGGTAATCTTTCCTTCATTTTTAAATTCGTACCGGTACTTCTCATCTACACTTAAGTTCGTGAGGATAAGAAGACCAGAGTCAACATTAAGCTCATTACCGTGTCTTCCGGGTCTGGGCCTAAAACCACCGCGCCGGTGCCTCATGATGCCGGTTGCCCTCCATGCACCTTTTCCAATATCAACTGCCGTCTTGTAACCACAATTTTTAAAAATCTTTCTAACACCAACAGTCCATGCCTCTTGGATAAGGACAATATCCCATTTTTTATTATGGGGATGTTTTTTATCTTTAAGCACATTGCAGATCTTATAAGCTCTCTCTTCAGCAAAAAAGTTTGCGCCGATCTCTGGCTTCATATAAACGTTAAGGGTTAAAATCTTCAACTCTTTTCCTAAAGATGGAAAAGACAAAACAGTCCCGAATAAAATAATTAATAAAGTTCGCACATCTTAATATATCAGGCCTCTAGGTAAGCTAGGTTGATTTTGAAATAATTATGGACCTGCCTAGGAAATAGACAATCTTAAATCCACTCTAAACAACTGAAATCAGGACTGCTAAGTTAAGAAGAAGCACTTTTTGCGAAACCAGTTCCGGCCTCTGCATAAAGGTTAAAAACATTATCAATGCCCGCATCCAAGAGGGCCTTCTCATCGTTTGGATACTTAGCTATAGAAGAAATCGTCCCCTTGAAGCCGAGAGAACGTATATGTTTAGCAGTCATACAGTTTTGGCGAACTAGAGGCATCGCGAGAAGGATAAGCTTAACGGAACTCTTCTTGAGTTTAATCTTCTGCCAAAAGTCTGGACTTGTAGCATTTCCATAGATAGCTTGAATATCCATAGATGCTAACTCTTCCAAAACTGAATGATCAACCTCCACGGCTAATGGATCATAATCAATATTTTCTTGGAAGTTTAAATAAGCACCTTGCCCCACTCTCCCCATTCCTATGATTAGAACATCGGCCGAACCGATATCTATATCTTGCTCAAGAGGATGAAGCTCAATTCTTTGGTATTTTTTAAGCTTCTTTGCGTACCTAACGTAAAGCTCCTCTGCATTGGCATTTAAAAAGGCAGAGATAAAAAAAGAGAAGGTAAGTACCATGGCCAAAGTCGTTAACCAGGAACTTTCTAAATAGCCAGTGCCCACAGCAAAGGAACAAACGATAAGACCAAACTCACTAAAGTTTGTTAAAGATGCGCTTGATAAAAGTGAACTTCGATTTCTAAGTCTTGCTCGGTTAAAGAGGATAAAATATATAACTAACCTCAAGGGAAGAAAAAGAGAAATCCCAAGAGCTACACTCACCTGACTCCAAGTTGGAAACCCCATCATGCCAATGGAGAGAAAAAAACCAACCAAGAAAAAATCTTTAAACGATATTAGCCACCGGTTTAACTCAGCAGAGCGATGATGCTTAGAAAGGAGAATCCCCATAATCAAAGCACCAAGGTCACCCTTAACATTTACAAGGTCAAAGAGATATGCCCCGCCAAAAGAGACGGTAAGTCCAAATAAAACGATCATCTCTGACTGTTTTAAGCGAGAAAGAATATAAGAAAGAAGAAGCCGGATAGGCCAAAGGGCTGTGATCAAAAGTATAAGCCAGGCGGATGGCGTTTTTTGTGCCGTAAACGCCATAAACAATACTGCCAGTATATCCTGAATAACTAAAACACCAATTGCAATTCGTCCGTAATGGGTGGCAAAGTCACCTCTTTGTTCAAGAACTTTTACCACAAAGATAGTGCTGGAGAAGGTTAAGCCAAAAGCTAAAATACTACTGCTTATAATTTCACCTGGACCTAAGATCAGAATCTTTATCAAAAGAAGAAAGACAAAACTAATAACCCCTTGACCAAGGGCCACACCTAAGACTTCTGGCTTTCCCAAACTTTTTAAGTCAAGCTTTAGTCCAATGCTAAATAGTAAAAGGCTAATTCCCAAATCGGAAAGCTCTTTCAGCCCTGTAAAGCTCTCAATGCCAAAATAATGGATGATGAAACCGGCCCCTAGATAACCGATCATAGGAGGGAGACTTCCAGCGACAGCTAGTAAAGCACAAGCAAAGGAAACACTCATCCAAAGAATATCGATCATATTACCTAATCGGAAATCCTCCTAATAAACTGAGGAAAATCGGCTAGTTGAAAGGTCAAGGATGATTGTCAAAAGCTTATCTATTTGAGATATCTAAGGCTTAATTAAAGCAGTTAAACAAATAAACTTAATACTATGTCTCTACTCATTTTCTTTATCGTTCTCTCAGTGATTGTCTCATTCTTCTGCTCAATGCTTGAGGCCGTAATTTTAAGTGTTACACCAAGCTACCTTGAGTCTCTAAAAGGTAAATCACCCAAGCTTTACGAAAAAGTTTCCTCACTAAAGGGTGATATTGAAACCCCTTTAGCCTCAATACTTTCTTTCAATACTATTGCCCATACAATAGGTGCTGCCGGAGCCGGTGCTGAAGCTCAAAGACTTTTTGGAAATGAGATACTAGCTGCCTTCTCCGCCATTCTAACTTTAGTTATTCTCGTCTTCAGTGAAATCATTCCAAAATCCATGGGCGCAAGTCGATGGAGGCAACTGCTCCCTTTCACCGTAAGTCTTTTAAGACCTATGGTTATCCTTTCTTACCCTTTAGTTTGGATGTCGCAAAAACTGTCAAAACTTATTAAAGGAAAAGATGAATCAACAATTTCCAGGGAAGAAATTAGTGCCATTGCCGATGTAGGCTTTAATGAGGGAGTCATCGGAGACTCAGAACATCGCTCTCTAAAAAATCTAATGAAGTTTCAAAAGATCAAAGTCAAAGATATCCTTATCCCCAAAGAGAAAGTCTCAAGCCTAGAATATAAAATGACTTTAGATGAAGCCTACTACGCTGCCATGAAGGTCCCCTTCTCTCGCCTGGTTGTTTTCGGACATAATCAAAATGATATTCGAGGTTACGTCATGAAGAACCGTTTGCTTCAGACAAAAATAGAAGCAAAGGCCGCAGAGCTAGAGCACTTGATTGAGCCCATTCTTATTCTTCCGGACGACACTTTAGTTCACCTTCTTTTTCGTCGCCTTCTAGATAGAAAGAAACACATTTCTGCCATCGTCAATGAATCTGGTGACTTTATCGGTATAGTCACCCTAGAGGATTTGATAGAGACCATGTTAGGTCTAGATATCATGGATGAATTTGACTCTAACTAGGCATTTAGACCTCGCTTCCACCTGAATTCTTTACATTTTAGGTGTTTAAGATCCATTTTCTTGTATATTGAGCCCCATGAAGACCTATTTAGCAGTTGCCCTTATTTTTATAAGTTTTTCCGTACAGTCGAAGACATTGCTCGTCTCCCATAAGGGAATTTGGAAAAATCATATCTACGCACAAAACACTATGGAAGCCCTAGACCAAGCTCTTGAGAATGGCTTTAAAGGAATTGAGTTAGATGTACGGCTCACTAGAGATCACAAGTTAGTTTTGGCCCATGACGACTCCATTGGCAGAATAAGCAACTGCAAAGGGAAGATTTCGAAAAGTGCACTCAAGAACCTCCTTCGTTGTTATGTGACAAAAAATACTCTCCTTCCCCTTACTCAAATACTTGTAAAAAAAGTAAAGAGACCTTCGAGATTTGTTTCTTTGAAAAAAGTCATTGATAAGCTTTTAAAGAAAAACAATGTTGAGTTCATTTGGATAGATTTGAAAGGAAATGACTTGGCTATACTAGATGCACTCTCCGATGCATTTAAGGATATCAATGACAAAAAGAACTTATCTAAAATTATGATTAATAGTGTCGACGCTAAACTATTAACAAAAGCAAAAGAAAAATTTCCTCATATTAGATCTAGCCTTGAAGGAAAGTGGGGAAGCGAACCGCTTAGTAAACCAGAAGAGTTTTTTGATGGAGTTGGAAGGTCTCATAACGCCGTTTCATTGAATGTTGGTATTGCCCTCGGTTACAAAGGAAGTTTAAACATCCTCATTCGAAAAAGACGTTTTTGGAAATTACTCAAGGCCTATATTCCTGAAGCAAAAAGGCGAAACATCCCTACTGTTGCATGGACAGTTAATAGCAAGAAAAAACTTAAAAAACTTCTTGAATTAGACATGGAATATCTCCTTACAGATTTAGAAAAGCCAATTCAATAATTAACCAACAAGGTAACCATTTTGATACAAAAGCGGGCCTTCTAGAAAAAGTATCCCTAAAAGGATTAGGGCAGAAGAAATTTGGCAAACACACTATATTTGAATGTTATCTCAAAGAATCGAGAGAAAAAGAAAAGATCAAAGAGTTTAGTAAAGTCGTAAAGAAAGTCCTTATAAGATAGCATAGAATTTTAATGTCAAAAGTTTTTACACTAAGTAAAAACTCCCCTTTTTAACAATTATAAACCCCTGTA
>JAIBDQ010000068.1 GCA_024686135.1 Halobacteriovorax sp.
AACTCCACTAACTTCTTCCAACGGAACTTATCCAGCTCCCCTGAAACGTCGTCAATTAACACTATAGGGAAGGAACTAAATTTATACCTAAAGAGCTCTATATAGGCAAATAAGAGGCTCAGATAGCTCATTTTTTGTTGGCCTAAAGAACAGTAATCAAAAGAATTTAGACCATCAAAAAGAAGCACGTAGTCATCTTTATGAACTCCGTAAGAAGTAACGCATCTCATTTCATCTTTTTCTAAGTTTCCTTGTAGCATTTCAAAGACTTGCTCATCGTTTAAACCTTGAACTCTAGTGCTTAGCTCTATTCCTAATTCATGCTCCTCAGCAAAAATCTTTTTAAAGATAGATTCGCAAAAGGGAACCATCTCAGAAATAAACTTTAATCTCCCGTTAGTTAAATAAACGGAGTTTGATGCTAATTCTCTATCATAGGCCTTTATTTGCTCACGATATTGAGGTGGCTTCTTAGCCAACAAGAAATTTCGCGACCTAAGACCAGCAGTATATTTATTAAGAGTTTTCTTATAAACAGGATCTATTAGAGATATATGGTGATCAAACCAAGTTCTTCTTGCTGATGGGACATTGTGAAACCCATAAGAATCAAAAGGATTAATAAATATCATTTTAATTTCAGGTTTTTTCTTTATCGCCTTTCCCTCTAGGAAAAACTGGGCTTTTTTTTCTTCTAATTTAGCTGAATAACTAACTAGATCTTCTTCACCTGTTTCAAACACACTTGATAATATTATTTCAGGTTTTCCACCGTCTATACCCAAATACTGTGGAAAACTCGTGTTTTTACGAAAAGATTTTTTATTAGTTAATACATAAATAGCTTCTAGAATGTTTGTTTTCCCATTTCCATTTTCACCTAAGATACAATTAATCTTAGGACCAAACTCAATAATGTCTGGAAACAAATTTCTAAAGTTTGTCGCTTGAAATTTTTGAAGCTTATAAGAAAGCATTTAACCTAAAGTTTAAGAGGCATAATAATACCCATATGGTTAGGAGCTGCTGAAGATCTAATAATCACAGGACTTAGCTCATTATTTAATTCCATAAGAACTTCACCAGTATTGAAGATAGATAAAGTATCAATTAGGTACTTAGCATTGAAACCAATTTCCATATCTTTTCCGTCATAATCAACTGGAAGTTTTTCTGAAGCATCGCCAAGGCTTGGATGGTTAGCTGTAATTGTCATTTCTTTATCTTTTAAATGAACTCTAACACCATTAGATTTTTCATTAGACATGATTTTAATTCTTCTAATTGCATCAAAAAGAAGATCTTTATCAGCTGTTAAAAGAAATGAAGTCTTTGAAGGAATAACGGCCTGGTATTTTGGGTATTCTCTTGCGATTAACCTAACTGAAAGAAAATAAGTATCTTGAGAGTTAGCGTATAAAAATGAATCATCTAAGGACAATTTAATATCTGCTGATGGGTCTGATTCTGCTAATTTCTTTAACTCGTAGACACCTTTCTTAGGAATAATTATTCCATTTGTTAACGAATCAATTCCATTAACATCAACTTCAGTATCAACCATTGAAAGTCTATGACCGTCAGTAGCTACGGCTCTAAGCTTTGAATCTCTTTCCTGGAGATAAATACCATTTAGGTACAATCTTGTTTCATCAGTAGAAATAGCATGGCTAGTTTTACTAATAACATCTAAGAGGCCTTGAGATGTCATTTTGATTTCATTGTTTTCATTATTAAAAACTAACTGTGGAAAATCTTCGTTTTTATATACAAGTAAAGTGTAGTGAATATCTTTGAAAGATAATTTTAAAGTATTCTCACCTTCGTTTATTTCGAATTGAACTTCACCGTCTGGTAACTCTCTTAGGATATCAAATATATTCTTAGCATTTACACAAAATGTTCCCACTTCTTCCACATTTGCATCGATGCAAACTTTTGCTGAAACTTCTAAGTCAGTTGCAGAAATTTCAATTCTGTTATCAACAGCTTTAATCAATGCATAAGTTAGAATTGGTCTTGAGTTTCTTTTATCAACAACAGTTAAAACTTTGTTAATTGCAGATCTGAAAATGTCGGTATTTAAATTAACCTTCATTGCTTTCCTTATAAGAGCTATAGGAATTTTTATAATTTAAGATTAGCTTGCGCAAGGGTGTAACCCTAGATTCTTCTAACTCTATATTTATTTAATATATATTATATCCTGTGGATAAGTGAGAAACTCTTAAATTCCTTTATTATTGGGTATTTAGGTAAAAGGGGTTTGTGGGAGGCCGGGGATAAGTATCCAAAAAAAAAAGAATACTTGCGCATATTCAAAAGTTCTTCACATTTATTGCAAGTTTTTAAGGTCTCAATTCACAACTTATCAACAGATATTTTAAGACTTTTTGCGTTGGCCAATTTTTAATGGTTTTGGCCCATACTTATTCACATTTTTATTCACATGTTAATAAATGATTAGGGTTCCAAGGTATATAACGGACAAAATTAATTAACATATGCTTAAGTTTATGAATTACTCTCTAACGTCCCAATTTAATTGTAATTTCCTATGGGTCTTGTTGTGGAAAAGCTTTGGTTAAGTATGAAAACAAATGTGAATAAAACTACACATGTTAGTTATCCACATTTTGAGGGGGGTATTCCCCCTCGGCTTCAATTTAATTTAAGATATTAAAGATTATTTTCGATAGCAAACAGGTCACGAGACAAAACTAAGTCGGTGCGTAATTGTCCTGTCACTTTATTGACTGCATGGATAACTGACGTATGGTCACGACCCCCATAAAAAATTCCAATTTCTTTTTGAGTAGCGTTGAGAATTTTTCTAGATAGATACATTCCAACATGCCTGGCCGTCGTAATATGTTGGCCTCTAGCCTTAGATTTTATATCGGCTAATGGAATTTTAAAATGCTGTGAAACAGCTCTGGCCACGGTATCCAAAGTGATAATTTTCGCTTCTTCTCTTGATTCAATTCCAAGAAGATCCTTAACCTGAACCATTTCTAAGTCTACGTTCATTAAGTCAGCGTAAGCTTGTAGCTTTATAAGTGATCCTTCAAGCTCTCTAATGTTCGCAGTGATGTTACTTGCAATTAAAGTGTAAACTTCATCTTGTAAAAATAGATCTAATTCAAATGCTTTTCTTTTTAGAATCGCAATTCTTGTTTCTAGGTTTGGACTTCCGATATCAACAACAAGTCCCCAGGATAAACGACTACGAACCCTTTCTTCAATACCATCGATATCCTTCGGTGGTTTATCGGAAGTAAAAATAAGCTGCTTACCCTTATTATGTAATTCATTAAAAATATGAAAAAACTCATTTTGAGTTCCTTCTTTATTTTTAAGTTCATGAATATCGTCAATCATGAGAACATCAACTCGTTCCAGGTATTTCTTTTGAAATTCATCAATATTTCTTTCTCTAATCGAGTTAATCATTTCTTTTAAGAATTCTCTGGCAGTGATTAAACAAATTACTAAGTGCGGGTGATTGCTTTTGATCTCGTTCGCAACAGCGTGAAGTAAATGTGTTTTTCCTAGGCCTGGAGAACTATGAATATATAGAGATGGGTATTTTCCACTTTTTCCAGGATTTTTTGCAACACTTAGAGCAGTCGCGTTCGCCATATTGTTTTCAGGTCCAACAATGAAATTATCAAAAGTTTTTGTAGTATCGACTTGGATACCATTCTTCTTTGGTTGGATATGATCGATATATTTTGATTCTGCAGACTTTGCTTTTTCTTCAGGAGCTTGATTGAGATCTAGACTAAACTTTGCTTCTTTAGCTGACTTGGCTATATCTGCAACTTGAATAGGGCTCGACTTGAGTGAATTCAAGATACTGTTTTTATTAGAACTCATACTTTCTTTTGAAGAAACAACAGCAATTTCTACTTCATAAGTTCTTCCTAATGTGTTGGCGATAGCCTCTTTTATATAGGATAAGTAGCTGTTATTAATGACATTTTTTATAAATTGAGTAGTCACTGAGAAGGTAACTTTTTCGCTTCCGAGCTCAACTAAATAAAATGTATTTTCAAAATAAGTACTGTATTTTTGAGTAGTTATAGATCCTTTTAGGTAATTTAGTATTTCAGTTCCGATAGCTCCAAGCTCGTCAGTTGAAAACTTCTCCGATTGATCTAGTACTATATTGGGTTTATTATTTTCTTCTATCTTGTTGTTTTTACTGGGAATATTGAGCGGGTTCATGCTCGTTTTGTTGGATAAAAAGTGCTCAAACGGGAATTGTTCACTCATTCCTGGTCTCTCCCTACTAGAATTTCTAGTTGTTGTGTGTGTGAAATTGGGAGCCAGAAATTAACACGGCCTAAACATTTTATGCAATGGAGTTTTTGAGCAGGGCCCAAAAGTTTTCCACATTTTCTTTAAAAAGAAGCATTTAGGAACATGTATTGTCACGTCTGCCGCTTGACCTTTCTTTGACCAGTGTGTAAATCATAGCCTTTAACGAAATCTGGCAAATAGTAGAGGTTATAGCGATGAGCAAAAGAACGTGGCAGCCAAAAAGAAAAAGAAGATTAAGAGTTCACGGGTTTCTAAAGAGAATGTCTACCCCTGGTGGTAAGAAAGTGATCAATGCACGTAGAAGAAAGGGTCGTAAGAATCTTTCAGTTTCTACTGGTCAAAAGTAGAGACAATGTCTTCCGAAAAATATCTTAAGTCTAGTCGCCTTTTAACGAAGGGCGACTTCGCACACTTAAAATCGAACTCATCGATTTCAAAATCAAAGTGGCTTATGGCCTTCTACAAGGAAGGTTTTAATAACACTAGTGACTCTAGAATAGGTATTAGCGCCTCTAAGAAAGTGGGGAATGCTGTTAAGAGAAATAGAGTAAAAAGACAGATTAGAGAATTTTTTAGAAAATCAAAATATAAAGAACTTGGAAAAGATGTTTTGGTTGTTGTGCACCCAAAGTTTTATAAAGATGATTCAAATAGTGTTGCTGAGAAAATCAATAACTCAATGGATCAGATTTTTAGAAGAATTCCTAATGGCTAAAGTCGTTAATTTCTTAATCATATTCTATCAAAAATTGATTTCTCCATTACTTGGACCACGGTGTCGTTATTATCCAAGTTGTTCAGAATATTCAAAGCAATGCTTTGATAAGTTTCCTTTTTGCGTCGCCTTATGGTATTCCATTTTGCGAATTCTAAGATGTCATCCGTATCAAGATGGTGGGTTTGATCCCATCCCCAAGAAAGGATGCCGCCTACATTAACTGGTGTAATTTATGAATAATGATCAAAGACGAATGTTTCTAGCTGTAGCTCTTTCAGCTGCAGTGCTTTTTATTTGGCAAGCTTACTTTGCTCCAAAAGATCAGTTTGGAACTAAAAAACCAGTAACAACAACGGCGGTAGAAAACAAAGTTAAACCGACTCAAGATAATACGATAACCAAAAGTACTACGGATTCAACTTCTCAAAATACTGGGACAGATTCAACAGGTCCTTCACAGGAACTAAAGACTTATACACTTGAAAACTCCAAGGGATATATAACCCTTAATAATAGCTTGGGTATTGTTGATTATAAAAACGAAGATGCAAAATATGATTTTAAGAAGGTCGTTGGTGAAAATGATTCTCCTTTTAAAATCTTTGTAAAAGTTAATGGAAAATACACAAGAGTCTATATTGATCTAATTCAAGAAGGAAATACCTTAAGAGGTAGGAATGATGCTTTAGGTTTAAACTTTGTAGGTACTTTAGATGAGGACGAAAGATTTAGATTTAACTTAACTTCTGGAACCCCACTTGCTTATAGAATTGAATTTCAGTCTGAAGAGAAGATGCTTGATAACCGCCAGGTAAGGTATTTCACATTTCTTGGTAATAAGGACGTAGAAAGATTTGAAGTCGGCGATGAAGATAGTTTCGACGGTCAGATGAAATGGGTTGGATTAGATTTTAACTTTCACCTGTTTGCCACTGTTTTTGATAATAAAAAGGTAGTGAGAACAGTTAATAAGAATGGTTTATTAGTTGTTGATATTATTGAACCTACTCAGTCTTTAGATACTTACTTTATTTTTGTTAAGAAAAACTACGATCTACTAGCTAAACTAGGGGACAATCTTCAGTTGAGCGTTGATTTTGGTATCTTTGGAATATTAGCAGTTCCAATTTTAAGAGGTATTCAATTCGTTTATAAGTATATTCCAAACTACGGAATAGGAATTATCCTATTAACAATACTCCTAAGAATCATTACATTTCCTCTTTATTACAAGTCTATTGTAAGCATGAAGAAAATGCAGAAGGTTCAGCCAGAATTAACTAAATTAAAAGAAAAATTCAAAGACGACCCTCAAAGAATGCAAAAAGAAACAATGGAACTTTTTAAGCGTGCTGGAGCTAACCCCCTTGGTGGTTGTTTCCCTATGCTTTTACAGATGCCAATATTTTTTGCTTTCTATCAAGTTCTTTATAATGCAGTCGAGCTAGTTAATGCTCCTTTTATGGGTTGGATTCATGATCTGAGCACTAAAGACCCTCTTTATATACTGCCTGTAGCAATGGCCATTGCCATGTTTGCTCAGCAGAAACTAACACCAACAACTTCAGTAGACCCTACTCAGCAGAAAATAATGATGGCCATGCCATTAATATTTGGATTCATCATGAAAGATCTACCTTCTGGTTTAGTTCTTTATATTTTTGTTTCTACATTGTTTGGGATTATTCAACAGTTGATAGTCTATAAAGCAACAGATTGAAATGGAGTGGCTGGTATCAAAAGATCCGATAATTGCTTGTAGTAGTGGTGCAAATCAAAATACTGCAATATCGGTGATTAGAATATCAGGGATTGCTAAGCTAAGTGATCTTCAAGAAAACTTCTCTAAAGATCTTAATAAAGTAGAACCAAGAAAAGCTTATTTAAGTAAAATTTTTTCCAATGGTAGGAACCTAGATGAGGTACTACTAACTTATTTTAAAGGCCCAAATTCTTTTAATGGAGAGAATATTCTTGAGCTTAGTGTTCATGGAAACCCTCTAAATATTAAAAATATTCTTGAGTTATTTAATTCAGTTGGAATTAGGAATGCTAACCCTGGTGAAATGACCTACAGGGCCTTAAGAAATAATAAATTAACTATGTCTCAAGTTGAAGGTTTAGATACACTTTTAAACGCTAATTCCACTGAAATTATAGAGCAGGGTTTAAACAATCTAGGCGGTGCTCTACAGAAAGAATATTTAAAACTCCGGGACTTATATCTACATCTAAGAGGTTCAGTAGAAATCTTAATCGATTTCTCAGAAGATGTTGGGGAAGAGGACTCCTTTAAAAATCTAAAAGAAAGTTTTGATAATTTTTTTAATTTCTTAAGGAAACTCGAGCTTCGAACTCAAACACCGAGAAACCATTTACTTAAACCTAAAGTTGTTTTTTTAGGTAAGACGAATGCAGGGAAAAGCACTCTTTTTAATAAGCTCCTTAATAATGATAGGGCCATTGTTTCAGATACCCACGGAACAACGAGAGATTATGTAACAGAATATTTTAATGCTTCTGGCGTGGAGTTTCAGCTAGTAGATACTGCAGGACTTCGTAAAAGTGAGGATCAAATTGAAATTCAAGGGATTAAACTTTCAAAAGAGTTATATAAAGAAGCCTTTTTTAAGGTTTTAGTGATTAATCCCTTAATGGAAGTTGTGTTTGACTCATTAGAATCTGAGCCAGATGTAGTTATCTTTACACATTCGGATGATTCAAGATTTGATGAATTCTTAAGTAATTACAAAGATTTATACAAAGAGAAACCCTGTTTTTACTCTGGTTCTATAGGACCAGATGGAGCTTTTGGTCCTATAGGACCGGGGTTTAAAATTGGTCCTATAGGACCAAGCTCTAAAAATGGTCCTATAGGACCGAAAAGTGGTGGTCCTATAGAACCACTAGGGCCATTAAAGAATCTTATATTCAGTAAATACAGTAAGTTGACTAAGAACAACCCAATCCTTCCAGAGAGGCAACGTAGTAATATCAAAGAGTTATATGAAAAAACAGAGTTATTGGCTCAGGTAATAGAGACGCAGAGCGATATTGGTGTCGTTTCAAGTGAAATCAATACGTTAGATAGTTCGGTTAACGCACTTTTGGGAATAACTACTCCAGACGATGTCTTAAATAATATATTCAGTAATTTTTGCATCGGGAAATAGCTTAAATAGACTTTGTAAGTTCCACGTGGAACATTGAGTTTTGAGGCTCAAGATTATGAACAATTTCAATTTCGACATTCTAATAGTTGGCGGAGGTCACGCAGGTTGTGAAGCAGCCTACGCCGCTTCGGAATTTGATTTGAATGTAGGTTTAGTTTCTATGCCAGGGATTCCTCTCGCTTCGGCGCCATGCAATCCTGCCGTTGGCGGTGTGGGTAAGGGTCAAGTTGTCCGGGAGCTTGATGCGCTTGGTGGTTTAATGCCAAGGTTAACTGACTATGCGGGTATACAGTTTAGAATTTTAAATGAATCAAAGGGCCCGGCAGTTAGGTCTACCAGGGTTCAAATTGATAAAGATAAGTATGCTGAGAAGGCGTTCGAGATTTTGTCTAATCGAAAAGGTTTAACCTTGGTCGACGCTACGGTTGTAAAGATAACGAAATCTGCAAATGGTTACACTGTAAATTCAAAAGAAGGAAAGGTTATAACTTCGAAAACATTGATTTTAACTGCAGGGACATTCTTGAATGGGAAACTGCACACGGGCCCTCTTCAGGTGGAAGGAGGAAGAGTTGATTGCGACAAGTCCGCTGGTCTTGATGAGTTAATTTCGTCTAAGAGTAAAATCAAAAGATTTAAAACCGGAACGCCGCCAAGATTACTAGGTAAAACCATAAATTTCTCAAAAATGGAGCCTCAACCTAGTGACAATAGGGCGATTTGCTTTCATTTTGCTAATAAGCCTGAATTAAGACAGCAAAAACAATTAGATTGCTACTTAACAAGAACAAACTCAAACACTTTAACTTCGATCAGGAAAAATAAAGAAAGATCACCAATCTTTAATGGCCAGATAGAAGGTGTTGGTCCTCGCTATTGCCCTTCCATCGAAGACAAGGCGTTTAGGTACCCAGATAAAGATAGTCACCATGTTTTTGTAGAGCCTGAAGGTCTAGACATAGACACATTTTACCCAAATGGAATCTCAACTAGTTTGCCTGTCGAAGTTCAGGAGGAATTCCTTCGAACTATTCCAGGATTAGAGGAAGCAAAGATCGCTATTCCTGGTTATGCTGTGGAATATGATGTTGTAGACACTGTTGATTTAAAAATAAGCCTCGAACATAAGGAAATAGCCGGACTTTTTACTGCTGGACAGCTTAATGGGACCTCTGGTTACGAAGAAGCTGCAGGACAAGGTTTTATAGCTGGCATTAACGCTGTTTATCTTCTTAAAGAGCTCGAACCATTTAAGCTGGATAGAAACCATAGCTACATTGGCGTGATGGTAGAAGATTTGGTGACAAGTGAAAGAGATGAGCCTTATAGGTTGTTCACGGCAAGGTCAGAGAGTAGGCTATATAATAGAGAGGATAATACCTATTTTCGTCTAGCACCCTATAGAAAATCACTTAATCTAACTAATGATATTGATAATTTCCTTGAAAAGTACCTAGATCAAAGAGAAACCCTTGTGGAGTTAGTAAAAACTAGTGGATTTAGAGCAACTCCAGCGTGGAAACAATACTTTCAAGAGATGGAGTATGGAAAAATCCAAGAAAATATAACACTCGAAGAGCTTATTAAAAGATCTCATTTGGATCCAGAAGTAACCCTTGATAAAGAATTAATAAGAATGGGTCTGAGGTTTATCCCTCAGGTTATTTCTGACGTTGCTAATTCAGTAAAATATGAAGGGTATCTTGAAAGAGCACAAAATCAGCAAGAAAAACTCTCTAAGCTTACAACCAGAAAAATTGACTGGAGAAACCTTAGTGAGAATTCAAATATTAGTTTTGAGTGCCGCCAGAGGATTGTTAAGGTCCAGCCTGAAGATTTTAGCCAGCTTTCTAGGATTAATGGAATACGTCCTGCTACATTGGCCTACGTCGCCTCGAATAGTTTATGATGAAAGAGTTCGCACAGAAATACCTAGATGTTTTAGAAGGCCCTCTTAAAGGCATAAACCTCACAAGAATTTTAGATTTTGATGATTTCTACAATAAGCAGATTATTGACTCTGTTCTTCCATATGAAAACTCAAAAGTTTTTAAAGATTCAATTAATCTATCGGAAGTAATAGTTGATGTAGGGTTTGGTGGAGGTTTTCCTTTGGTTCCCTTGGCAAGCCTTAATCCTGAAAAGTGTTTTATGGGTATGGAATCTAAGAATAAAAAGGCTGAAGCTGTTAAGATAATTTGTTCAGAGCTAGGAATAGAAAATGTTAGGCCTATGCATGGGCGGATCGAAACTTTTGAAATTGACCTACCGGTAACAATTATCTTTAAGGCTGTTGGTAAGATTCCAGATTGTATAAAGCTATTAAACATATCAAAACGTTCAAATGTGTTCTTTTACAAAGGGCCTGGCTTGTATGATCAAGAGGATTTGAAAAACTTAGGCTCAAATATAAAAAAAATAGAAGAGCAAACTTTTGAATTGCCCGATGGGTCACAAAGAATTCTAATAGGTTACGAGATTTCCCCTGTTCCACGTGGAACACAAAAAAGTAATTCATCTCAAAAAAAACTTGTCAGAATCTCAGCTCTTAAGACAAAATTGTTCCCACATATCTAATTCTCCTGGAGAGATAAATGGCTAAAATTATTGCATTAGCAAACCAAAAGGGCGGGGTTGGCAAAACAACGTCTACTATCAATATTGCAGCGTGTCTAGCAATAGCTGAGAAAAAAACTCTACTAATAGACCTGGATCCTCAAGGAAATGCCTCTGTAGGCCTAGGGATTGATAAAGAGTTACATGAGGATAGAAATATTTATCATGTGATTATAGGTCAAAGCGAACTTAAGGATGCTATTTACGATACAGAACTTCCTTTTTTAAAGATTTGTCCTGCTGATGGAAATCTAATTGGTGCCGAGATTGAATTGGTTAGTGAAATGGCCAGAGAACAAAAGTTAAAAAATGCTTTTGCTACTGTCGCGGATGATTACGATTATATCCTTATAGACTGTCCTCCTTCGTTGGGGCTCTTAACTTTAAATGCACTTAATGCTGCTAACAAATATATCGTTCCATTACAGACCGAGTATTATGCAATGGAAGGGTTCGCCCAACTTCAAAATACGATTAGACTGGTTCGCTCTTCGTTAAATCCTCAATTAGAAATGGAAGGAGTTTTGCTTACTATGTTTGATGCAAGAACTTCTCTTCATAAGCAAGTTAGTGAGGAAATGAGAAATGCATTTGGCGATAAGGTTTTTAAAACTGTTATACCAAGAAATGTGAAACTTTCTGAAAGTCCATCCTTCGGAAAACCAATTATTTTATATGATATTGAATCTAAAGGTTCTGAAGCTTACTTAAACGTGGCGAAAGAAATTATAATGAAAGATCGCGTTCAAGCACCAAGTGAAATCAAGGAATATGGCTTTGAAGAAATCCCAGAAATTCCAGAGGAGCTTTTGGTTGCTGCTAAAGAGAAACAAGAAACAAATCAAACACAAACTTTAAATTAAGAAGAGGAATTTATGGCCAAGAAAATAGCACTCGGAAAGGGAATTGCTTCCTTAATTCAAGAAACTCCCAATGAAATCCTTTCTCAAAGTTTAAAGGATTTAGATAAGGCAGATGGTAAAAAAGAATCAGAAATGGAAAACAGTCCATGTCTAGTTGATATTAATTCAATTGTAGCTAATCCAGGTCAACCTAGAAAAATCTTTAAAGAAAAAGACCTTGATGAATTAGCGGACTCAATAAAAGAAAATGGAATCATTCAACCACTTCTTATAAGTAAAACAGAAAAGGGGTTTGAATTAATTGCAGGAGAAAGAAGGTTAAGAGCTGCTAAAAAAGCTGGACTTGAAAAAGTCCCTGCAATCATCAAGAGAGGAACTGATAGAGACAAGATGGTTATGTCTATTATCGAAAATGTTCAACGTTCTGATTTAAACTGTGTTGAAGAGGCTCTTGCGTATTACAACCTAATGGATGATTTTAAATTAAGCCAGGAGGAAGTATCTAAAAAAGTAGGGAAGGAAAGATCTACAGTTGCTAACTTTCTTAGAATTTTGAAACTTCCAAGAGCTGTACTTGAATTAGTGCAAAAAGATTTTTTAACCTTTGGACATGCAAAAGTTTTAGCTGGAGTTCAAGAAAGAGAAAAATCTATTAGGCTTAGCGAAATGGCCGTAGCTGAGCAGTGGTCAGTTAGAGAGCTTGAGAAGAAGATTAAATTTAACCCAGTTGCAAAGTCTGAACCTGCACAAAATGTAGAGCTAGAGAAGAAGCTCGACGGTTTAAAAGGTAAACTAGAGCAAAGAACAGGTTTTCATTTTCAAATTAAGGGTAAGAAGGCCGGATCTGGTCAAATTGTTCTTAAATATACGAATGAAGCTGAGTTTAATGATATTTTTGAATACTTAATGAAGTAAGTGGTCCTATAGAACCACTTTAGGTGAAACAATAATGCATAGTGTTAAAGGTGAAATTTCAGCTATCATCGAAGAGGGCTGTAAATTTGAAGGAAACCTGAGTTTTAACGGTGTCGCCAGGATCGCTGGCATAGTGAATGGGTCGGTTTTTTCAAATGACACGGTTATTGTTTCTGAAGGTGCAATCGTTAATGCGGACATCAACGCAAATATAATCCTTATATCTGGAACGGTTAAGGGGAATGTTAAGGCGACTTCTCGCGTTGAAATTATAAAACCAGCAAGATTTGAAGGTACCATAACGACCCCTAGTTTAATTGTGGAAGAGGGCGTTATATTTCACGGTACAACTAAGATGGCCGACAATAAGCAATAGCTTATTATGGCGCGTAATTTTTTTCCTACGAAAGGTATTTAGTCCGGCTAAATCGTCCTTGACGATACTTTAGCTAGGCTTTATTACTTAACTTCAATTTCAAGAACTTACTTAGTTATCTGGTCGACCGAGGATGTTTATGGACCAAATTAATGCATTTTTTGAGAGTGTAGATGTTTTTAAAAAACTAGGCATCGACTCTACAATTATATTTCAATTCATTATTTTTTTAGCGACTTTCTTTATTTTGAAAGTTCTATTTTTCTCTAAGTTGCTTTTTGTTTTAGAACAAAGAGAAGGAAAGACGACAAAACTTGAAGGCACTGCAAATGAAAAATTTGCTGAAGCTGAAAAGATGTCGAATAAATATAATGATGAAGTTCAAGAAGCTAATGTTAAGGCTCAGGAATTATTTTCTGAAAAGAAAAATCAAATCATAGATAAAGAGCGTGCGAGATTCAAATCAGAAGAATCAAAAGTAAATGCCGACTTAGATCAGAAAAGAAAAGAAATTGAATCTGAATTTCTTATTCAAAAAGAAGCGGTATTGAAGAATGCTGATTCGTTAGCTGGTGATTTATCTAACAGACTGACAACGTAATAGAGGAATAAATGAATAAATTGTTTCTAGTATTATTATCTTTAATCGTAACAACAGAAATATTCGCTGCTGGCGGAGGAACTGGAACCATTATGGATCTAAGATTTCCGGCCATAAACTTCATTCTTCTTTTTGGAACATTGGGATTCATTCTTAGAAAACCATTAAAGGAAATGTTTGATAAAAATGCTGAAGATGTAACCTCTCTTTTTGGTTTAGCAGAAGAAAAAGACAAGGAAGCTCAGATCAGATTAGAAGAGTACAAAAGAAAACTTGATAACTTAGAGTCAGAAAAAAATAAGATTATTGCCGAAGCAGAACAAAGTGCCGATAACTTTTCAAAAACCCATGCAGCTGAAACCGATGAGTTAATTGTCCGTTTACACTCTGACGCTAAAGGTAGAGTCGAAGGCGAATCAGCTCAAATGAATAGAAATTTAAGTGCGACCTTACTGGATGAGGTTATTAATAAAGTTAAAGAGAAAATTAATGGCGACAAGGGCTTACAAGATAAAGCCACTAAAAAATTAGTATCTCAAATTTAATTGGTGACATAAATGAAAGAAGTTCAAGTAAGTAAAGCATACGCAAGAGCATTTATAGAGCTTTCTGAAGCTAAAAATGTAAATGCTGCTAAAGAGTTAACAACGTTAACTGAGGTGATTAACTCCAGTAACGATTTAGAAAGCCTACTTTTTTTAGACGTGTTTACAGCCGAAGAAAAACTTGGCGTCCTAAATGAAGTTGTTAATAAATTAAGTCTTTCACCTATAACAACACAATTCCTAACTTTCTTAGTTGAAGAGAAGAGAATCGGAATTCTGCCATTAATTTTTAAAGAGCTTGTTGTTATTGACGACCACAAGAGCGGATTTTTGAGAGGAACAATTGAAGGTTCTGACGCCGGTGTTGATGAAGCTTTCACAAACAAAATGAAAACATACTTAAAAGAAAAGTTAGGCCTTACGGCTGAGCTTACTTATAAGCAAAATAATAAGATCACTGCGGGTTACAGAGTGTCTGTAGACGATCTTCAATTAGATGCATCACTTGATAATCAACTTAATAGATTTAAAGAATCTGTTCTTAATTCATAAAAATATAGAGGTTAAAAATGTCTATGAATCCTGA
>JAIBDQ010000121.1 GCA_024686135.1 Halobacteriovorax sp.
GCCATGGCCTTGGCCCTCGCCGAACTTACTAGAGGTCAAAATGAAATTGACTCATTCTTCATAGATGAAGGTTTTGGGCATTTAGATAGTGAAAGCATTGATGATGTATTAGAAGTCTTGATGAATATTCAAAATAGAGGAAAACAAATTGGAATAATCTCTCATGTAAAAACACTAACAGATAGAATTCCAGTTAACTTAACCCTCCAAAAATCTAGTCTTGGAGAATCAACCACAGAGTTTAGATACAACTAGCCTTTTTCGACCTTAGCAACACGAAGTAAAAGCTCATTGATCTCGCCGCTTTCCATATCGTGAAGTGGATGATTCTTAGGTAGGTCTTTTGGGTCATTGGATGAGCTTAGTGAAGCTATTCTATTCTTGGCCACCATTCTTAGCTTCCTAAGTTCTTTTGGGGTCCAAGTCTCTAGTTTTGTAATATCTTTTGCTTTTATATCGGCCATTAAAAATCCGCACTTTTTGGAGTTCTAGGAAAGGCAATAACATCCCTAATATTCTTCATACCAGTTACATACATAACTGCTCTTTCAAACCCTAGACCAAATCCTGCATGAGGGACAGAGCCATATTTTCTTAGGTCTAGATACCACCAAAGAACTTCCTTATCCATCCCCATCTCTTCAATTCTGGATTCAAGCTTTGATAGTGAATCTTCCCTCTGGGAACCGCCAATGATTTCACCCACTCCAGGAACAAGAACGTCCATGGCCCTAACGGTTTCCTTGCCGGCTTCTTCATTTACGTTTTGCTTCATATAAAAGGCTTTGCAGCTTTTTGGATAATCAGTAACGATAACTGGTACATTGAAATGCTTTTCTGCTAAGAATCGCTCATGCTCAGTTTGAAGTTCTACTCCCCACTCAGGTTTATACTCAAACTTCTCTCCGCTTTTAGAGAGTATTTCAATGGCCTCTGTATAGGTTAGTTTTTTGAATTCACTATCACGTACATGCTCTAAGGTTTTTTGATGATCTCCATCTTCAATTTTTTGCCATTTTCGCCACTGCTTAAGAAAATCAAGTTCAGGCTTATTCTTTTCTAAGGCGTCACTAATCAGTCTTTTAATATATCGACTGGCCAGGTCTGCAACATCATCTAGGTCTGCAAAAGCCACTTCTGGTTCAACCATCCAGAATTCTGCTAAATGCCTCGCCGTATTTGAGTTTTCAGACCTAAACGTTGGACCAAAGGTATAAACACCACCAAGCCCCATGGCGTGACACTCGGCCTCTAACTGCCCAGAGACAGCAAGGTGAGTATTTGTTCCAAAATAATCTTTAGTATAATCAACTTCACCCTTATCATTTCGAGGAGCCTTATCGGGATGAAAAGTAGAGACACCAAACATCTCTCCAGCACCTTCAGCGTCGTGGCCAGTAATAATTGGTGAGTTTAAATAATAATAACCTTGTTCATGAAAAAAGTTATGAGTGGCCATGGCAAGTGTATGCCTAATTCTAAAGACGGCACCAAAAAGATTTGTCCTAACTCTTAGGTGGGCATTATCTCTTAGGAACTCTAAAGAGGTTCCCTTCTTTTGAAGGGGATAGGTATTATCCGCCTCTCCATATACAGTAACTTCCCTACCTTGAAGCTCTATACTTTGACCTTTACCACCAGACTCAACAACTTCTCCAGTTACACCAATTGCGGAACCTGTTAGAAGTGAGCTTATGGCCTCATAGTCAGCCACATCATCATTGATGACCACTTGTAAGTTATCCTGGCAGGAGCCATCGTTAAGCACAATAAAACAAAATGTTTTATTCTTTCTAACAGATCTTACCCATCCAGCAGCGGTTGCTTTACTGCCAACCTTTGATTCAGAAAATATTTTTTTAATGGTCATTCTTGAAGACATATTTAATCCAGTACTACCGATTTTATGGTTTCTAACTTATCTCTTTTTAATCTTGCCCCAAAGTGGGTAACGAGCTCACTGGCACAGGCACAAGCCAACTCTCCAGCTTTTTGAAAATCATTATTATTAGTGAGGGCATACAAAAAAGAACCTGCGAAAAGATCTCCGGCACCATTCGTATCAACGGCCTCTACTTTCTTAGTTTCCACTCTAATTGATTTCTCGCCATCGAAAAGCAGAGCTCCTTTTGAGCCTTCAGTAATCGCTATTGATTTAGCGACTTTCTTTAAGTCCTCCATAGCGTCTTCAACATTATCTTTTCCGCTAAATTTCTTAGCCTCATCTTCATTACAGAAGAGAAGATCCACACCTTCACCCATCATCTCTTTTAGACCATCACCAAAAAACTCAACCATACCGGGATCACTAAGAGTAATGGCGGTTTTAACACCATTCTTTACGGCATGCTTATACGCTTCAATAGCGGCAGCCTTTCCAGTTGGAGAAGTAACAAGATAACCTTCAATATATAGCCACTCGCTATCTGCTAGTTCATCGTTTTTAATTTCAAGATTAGAAAAATTTTGCGTGATTCCTAAGTAGGTATTCATAGTTCTATCAGCATCTGGAGTGATAAAGACCATACACTTTCCAGTCACACCTTCTTCACGTTCACCGTGGAGATTAGTTTGGACACCAGATTCAACAAGATCGGCAAAGTAGAAATCTCCTGTTTCATCGCTGGCCACTTTACATGAGTAAAACCCTCTTCCACCTAAATGGCTTATGGCGATCATTGTATTTGCTGCAGAGCCTCCGCATGATCTTTTATGTACTAGGCCTGAGGCCTTATTAAGAAGCTCTTGTTGACGCTCTTCTTCTACAAGTGTCATCACACCTTTTTCAATTCCATTGGCCTCAAGAAAGTCTTTTTCTACCTCAATCTCCATATCAACTAAGGCGTTTCCAATTCCGTATACATGATGTTTTTTCATTAAATATCCTTTTACAGTTAGGCGTTAAAATTACCGCAAATACCCATTACTAACAATAGGTTAATTGCTTTGAAACGAAGTTCACTTTACAATAAATTAAGTTTTAACAAAAGGTAAGGCCATGTCATTTCCAGATTTTTTAAACAAAAAGAAAAAAGATAAGAAAGGTAAGAGCTTTGATCCTCAAAAAGTCATCGATAAATGCCAAAATGTCTTAGAACAAATCAAAGACCTAAGTGAAGAGCGCTATGCCAAGCTCTACCGCTCCTTTAGAAGTGAATTTGATAATGCCACCAATATCCAAAAGAAAAAGATTCAAGGCTTTTATGCCCAGCTCGTCAATGAGCTTAAGTCTCTCCAGGGAAATGCCCAAGAGCGACTTTACGCTACTGGTCAGGAGTTTATAAAGAAAGCTGAGAAAACGGTTAAGACCAACCCAGCAGCAAAAAAGGCCGTAAAAAAGGTCTCAAAAGTAGTGGATAAGGTAACCAAGACCCCAGCAAAGAAGAAAGAGACAAAGAAAAAAGCCAAGACCACAAAAAAGAAAGAGACAAAGAAAAAAGAGACTAAGAAGAAGGTGGCTAAAAAAGCACCTGTAAAATCCAAAAAGAAGACCACTAAGAAAAAGACCAAAAAATAGTGGGCAGTTTCTGGCTTTATTAAAAATTATAAGCTCTGGAAATCACGTTTTTTTTTACTCAATTTTCACCTGACCCTACTATTGCCGAATGGGAAATCACGCTCTGAGAACCAGTAATGACTGGAATGAAATCATAGGCACTTTAGAAGAGATTCAGTCTGAAGGCTCCCCTGTGGCCATTTGGGAAACCAAAGGAAACAAGACAGTAGAAAGGGCCGTTAGCTGGAGCCTTGATTTAGATAAGGGGCAAATTGACTTTCATCAAAAAGGATCAGACTTTAATCACCTTAAAGACAAGAACACCACCGTCTATTTTAAAGGAAAAGAAAAAAGTATCCTCTTCAAACAAGGCAATATCCTTCCCTTAGGCGATCGAATCCTTATTGATATTCCAAGCGAAGTAAATCTCTATGATCGCAGAGGAGAAGAAAGGATTCTCTTTGGATGGAGCTCCCCCCATTTTGCTAGGCTTACTCTCACTAAAAAGGGAAAGGACTTCGACTTTCTTCATAGTATTTACGATATCTCGCCAAATGGTCTGGCCTTGAATATTAGTCCAGAAGAAGTCAAACTCTTTAGCAGTGGGGATCAAATCCATATCCATAAAATTGGACAGTCTAATCTTATGATCCCTCTCAAGGGTGAAATCTGTCATATAGGGCATATGGACTTTATTGACGGTGGAATACATTTTAAACGCATGAAGGTCGGTGTGAGGTTTTCTAAAGATTTAAATCTTTTATGCTTTAGTGAGCTTTTCGACTCAGATAAAAATAGTTAAGATACTCCTTACAAAAGGAGATTCACATGCGTCTATTAATTCTTTGTTTATTCTTAGTTTCTTGTGCCAGCAAACAGCAGGTTTTAAGTTCAAACTTTTCAACAGTTAAAAATAGTAAAACCGGCATACTCTTAACCATCGACCTTAAGACAGGTGGAAAGATTAAAAGAGGAAAGTCTTGTAAACTATATCTCACGAAGGATAATAGAAAGTTCGCGATCCCCCTTAAAGAAGGGGCTTTCAACTACGCGCTTCCTCTCGATAGCGGTAATGCTAAATTTGAAGAACTTAACTGTGGTCCCTTTTATTACTATAAGCTTAGTGAATTCGGGACAGGCTTCACCGTCAAAACTGGAGAGATCACTTACCTTGGTACTCTAGACTTTGAACTTGAAGGTAAAGGTGAAATGATTTGGGGACCAAACACTAAATCAGCTAGGCTACTTGAAGGTCATCTAGGTGAAATGGGTCTAACTAGCGAAGATGTGGTCATTAGACCACTTAACCTATAACGCACCGCGCCTTACAACCGCGCCTATAAACTTTGCATTTCTCGGGAGTTAAATTGACGACATGCCCTGTCAGTTCTAAAACTCCCTATGTTCAAAAATCTAATATTGGCCCTTTGGCTTGTATCAAATTTAGTTAATCTTGCCTTAGCAAGTGACCCTGGCTTTAGGGTGCCAAGTAGATTCTTTGAACCAAAAGCGCTTCTCTTTGAAAAGCCCCCTACTGAAGATCAACTCACTGGGTATATCAACAAAATGGCCGCGGGTAGGTCCCAAAATCTAATTTCTAACAGAATGCTTGCCAGAGAAATACTTCATTCCTCAAGTTGTTTTAATATTGATCCTTATATTTTTACTGCTCTTATCCACACTGAGAGCAGTTTTAATAATAGCGCCACCAGCCCAACAGGCGCAGTAGGCTTTACCCAGTTTACAGGTATTGGGCTTAGAGAAGTCCATGACCAGCTCGGAGAGAGAGGAAAGACGGGGGCCATTGTAAGTACAATAGTCTTTTGGCGAAGTATTTTTAATAATTGTATCGACCCTGAATGGATGCCTCTTTGGAAAAGAACAGCTCACTTACCTGAGGAAGAAAGAAAGGCAAATCAGAAAAAAATAATTAAAACAGACCCTGCCCTAAGTCTTGCTTATGGGACATTACTACTCAAATTATACTGGGGTAGACAAACTCAACTATGGGAAGAAAGAACAGATAAGACCCCAGAAGATGTCTTCTCAAGGGCCTTAGCTAGATATAACGGTGAACCAGATGGCAGAGCTGAAGCCTATGCCAAAAAAGTTTTAGAGCGAGCTAAAAAGTTTTACCAATCAATAGAGGACTAGTTTCTTACGGCCCTTTCTACACTTCTCCAATTTGAATTTACACAACTTGTGAAACTAAAATCTAGAGTATCTTGACGAAAGTTTGAGCATCTTTGTAAAAACAGATTTCTATCAGATAAGCTTCTTTCAACTTCCCTGAAATTATTCTGAATGCAACTTATAAAAAAGTAAGAAACTTGATTACCAATATTTGAACAGTACTGAAAAAAAGTATTTCCTCTGGTCGCTCTATCTATGGCACGAAAATTATTATTCACACAAGACTGATAGCTAAAGCTAACGGCGTCATTACCATTTGAGTAATTATAACAGGCCGGAAGATAGAGATTAGCATTTGCTGAAGCGCTTACAAAAAGTAGAGCAAGTAGTAGATTCTTCATTATTTCTCCTTAGGGATTATAATAAAGTTTAATCCGATCTCCGGTGATCTGTCTCCACATTTTTTGGTTAAAAACGACATCTTTCTTAATTTGGCAGGCAATATTAAAAGGCACATAGCGCTTAAATCTTTGGCTCACCTTTCCTTGGGCCGGATCAATAAAACTATAGGCATAAACCGTATGACTGGAGCTATTGTTTAAAGTTTTATACTGGACTGTTTGCCAATTATGCCCTTCTCTAATCATGGTATCTTGATCAAGCTCAAGCTGAACTTGAAGAATACACCAGTTGCCATTCAAGTCTCTTTTAACATCATCGTCTGTTGTAAAAAGTCTTCCTTTTTGGAAGATGATTGAGCGCATTCTCTGCTTGGCGGTAAGAAGACTGTACTTAACCTTCATCGAGGTCGTTGCCGTAAAGCTAATATCTGCTTTGAATTTTTCTAATGGCGTCTCTTCATCTAACTTAAGCACCACTGGTTTGGGAGTTACAATAACTTCGGGAATACTTCTATCGACCTTACAAACTAAATCCCATCCGGGAGTTTTTGATAATTCAATAAGATCTCTACTGATTGAATATTCGGATTGTACTTGTGAGGCAGTTTTAGTGTCTTGGATTTTTATTGATATTTTTTTATTCTTGATTCCCATGAAATAAGTAAAATCGTTGAAGCTTCCACCAGTGCCACGCTGATTTTTAATCACACTAAAAGTGAACTTTTCTTCTTGCCCTGAAACTTTAAAAGAACAGGCATAATCCTTTGCTATAGCTTTCTTATTAAGGGAAAAGACACATAACGTTAGGCTAAATAAAAAATAAGAGATTTTTTGAAATTTCATTATGTTTATTATCTAATAATAGTTCGCTCACACCAAGGGGAAAATGCATGAATGCAGCCGTTTTAGGTCTAATAGGAATAATTGCTTTTCTTTTAGCCTATCGCCTTTATGCCAAATACATTGCAGAGAAGGTCTTTAAGCTAAGTGAAATTGAAGAACTAACGCCGGCCCATACCCAAAGGGATGGTATTGACTATATTCCTACTGGTAAAAATATTCTCGTTGGTCATCATTTTAGCTCTATTGCCGGCGCGGCCCCTATTGTTGGCCCTGCAGTAGCGGCCATATGGGGCTGGTTACCTGCTCTTCTTTGGATCATTTTCGGCGTTATTTTTATGGGTGCATGCCATGATTTTGGTGCCCTATTCATTTCCATGAAACATAAAGGTAACTCCATTGCTTTTGTGGCGGAGAAACTTCTAGGGAAAAGAGTGCAAACACTATTTCTTATCATCATATTCTTCTTAGTCTGGATGGTTATTGCGGTATTTGCTTTAGTAATTGCTAATCTTTTTATTCAATTTCCCGCTGCTGTTATCCCAGTGAATTTTGAAATTTTTATTGCCTTGGCCATGGGATACTTTATCAATAAAAAGGGAGGAAGCCTAACCCTCCCCTCTATTCTTGCACAAGCAACTCTTCTCATAATGATTGTACTAGGAACAAAATATCCAATTAGTCTTGCTGGATTTTTCGGTGAGCATGAACTGATGGCCTGGATTGTTTTTTTACTCATTTATAGTTTTATTGCCTCAATTCTACCCGTTTGGGCCTTGCTTCAGCCTAGGGACTATATAAACTCCCATCAATTGACCGTAGGTCTTACCCTGATGATTCTTGGTCTTTTTATCACGAGGCCCGAAGTTGTGGCGCCCATGACAAACTTTAGCGCCGAAGGTGCCCCGGACTGGTTCCCGTATTTATTTATAACTATTGCCTGCGGCGCCATTAGCGGCTTTCATGGACTTGTGAGTAGCGGCACAACCTCCAAGCAAGTTGCCACTTGGAAAGATGCTAAACCAATAGGATATGGAAGTATGTTAGGTGAGGGCCTACTTGCTCTACTGGCCACTTTAGCTGTCACGGCTGGATTCTCCTCCACGGCCCAGTGGCATTCTCATTATGCAAACTGGAATGCAGCAAATGGTCTTTCTGCTAAAATTAGCGCCTTTGTTTTAGGCGCAGGTAAGTTCGTGGCCGGTCTTGGAATACCTGAAGATGTCAGCCAAACGGTTATCGCAGTCTTAATTATCTCTTTTGCAGCAACAAGTTTAGATACGGCCTGCAGAATTCAAAGATATATTATCGCTGAATTCGGTGCCGCTCTAAAAGTGAAGACTCTTGAAAATAGATACGTAGGTTCATCTATCGCTGTAGGTTCTGCCTTTTTATTAATGCTAACAAATAAGGGTGGTAAAGGTGGGCTTTATCTTTGGCCTCTTTTTGGAGCGACTAACCAAATGCTTGCGGGCTTAACTTTAATTTTGATTACTGTTTATATGCTAAGAAATAAAATGAATCATATCCCTTTTATGGTACCAGCAGCTTTTGTCATATTGATAACTAGTCTTGGCCTAAGCATGAATATAAAGCTTTATGTAAGTGCACAAAACTGGTTTTTAACTACGATAGGAGTCATTCTTTTTATTAGCCAGATTTGGGTCATAGCTGAGGCCATTATAGGCGTGAGGAATGCAAAAAAGATCGCCTAGTAAGGTATTTCAAATAATGTTTCGAGCGGGTTGAGGCTTTGCTTAATAAGTCTCTTCATCATTTGATTATTTCCCTTAGCTTCATAAAAACCATAAAGAAGTCCTTCCTTAAGCATCTGTCTTCTGTACATAAGATGGGTAAAGTACTTCTTTACACGATTGGGTCTCTTATCTTGAGAACTTGCAAAGAGAATTAATTCATAATAACGGCGACTCTTATATACAAAGTCTGGTCTTGAGTAATCAAAAATTAGAGATGGGCTATTATCTAGTGCTTTATTTTGAAAATAAGGACTTATCCAAACCTCTTCGCCACGTTTTGTTTTTGTTTGAGCAAAAAATGGATTAGCAAAATAAGGCGTATAACTATAAAGCTCTCTATATTTAACTGCTCTCTCTAAACTCTCTTTTTGTATTTCTTTTAATTTTTGAATCCCATAGGTTGCCCAGTTCTTTTTGAGTCTTCTTCTGCTTAGAATATTATGTTTTTTTATATCCCCTTCTAAAATCGAACTAATGGCCATTCCTACTTCTTCCTCAGTCATCTCTAAATCAGAAGGCGAGAAGTTTGTTAAATAATGAAGCAAGATTGATTGATGGTAAGTTCTAGAGTCCTTTAAAAACCCTATATAACGTTCTACTAAATAAGAAATGACCCGTTCATCGACTTCACCAGGGAAATATTTTGCTACTTCTTTTTTGGCACTAGCTTCAATTTTTTTATATTGCTTGTTTTGAAAAAAGAAAGTTGTATTCTCGAGGTTTGATACAGTCCTAAAA
>JAIBDQ010000024.1 GCA_024686135.1 Halobacteriovorax sp.
AAGGCCAAAAGCCCTGTGAAGTACTGCATAGTAAACCAAAAAAAGCCCATGAAAAAAGTAAAGCTGAATCCATGAAGGAGGGTCATAGTACTTGGAAGCTCTAGAAAACCAAAGAAGACTGCTAAGCCAAGAGTGACAGAACTTACGAAAATTTGGAGAAATTGAAAACTTAAGAAGCCAGCCGTATGAAACTCCCAAAACTCGAAGGGATAAATTAAATAAGAGGAGATTCTTCCGAGCCTTATATCTTCACTTAAGTTCATGGCCGCATACCCTTGGCCTAGAAGAGAGATAATAAGTGTCCAAACATGGTAATGCATCATCTCTTCAAAATTATAGCCACGAATCAATTGGGCGGTATCCTCTCCGTAGATAGAAGACCAGAGATTATATTTGATAAAAAAGAAAACAAGAAAGGGACCAACAACTTGCAAGAAGAAGTTTAGTCTATAGGCCGTGTATTTTGACCAGGAAATACGAATTGTTTGCCACCACTTAAGAAGATATGTTTTCACGTTGCTGTCTCAAAACTTCTGGGTTGGTCATAAGAGTCTTCATAACTCTTTCGATGGGCATTTTTTCTGTATTAAATTCAATCACAGGGTGAAGGTCGAGGATCTTTTTACTTACTTCTCTCAAGTTCTCTTCTGGTACTCTAATATCTACCTGATTACGGCACTCGTTCCATTTAGCATCGTAGCCATCGATAAAATTACATTTTTCTATTTCCTCTGAAAAAGAAAAACTAACGGTTTTTTCGTTTCCAAGTATCTTCTCAAATCTTTCAAGGGGGCCATCATAGGCCTTAGTTCCATCAAAGATGAGAACAAGTCTTTTACATAAAGCTTGTACGTCCGCCATATAATGGCTGGTGATAATAATCGTCGTTCCATTTTTCTTATGAAAGTCTAAGACAAATTCTCGAATATTTTCTTGGGCCACGAGATCAAGGCCAATAGTTGGTTCATCAAGAAAGATAACGTCTGGGTTATGAAGCAAAGAGGCCATAAGCTCCATCTTCATTCTCTCTCCGAGGGAGAGTTTTCTCACATGAACATGAAGAAGGTCTACTACACCTAAGAGCTCCGCCATATAATCTAATCGGACTTTAAATTCCTCATCATTTAATTCGTAAAACTTTTGAAGAAGGAGAAAGGAGTCCATGGCCGGAATATCCCACCAAAGCTGGGATTTTTGGCCCATGACTAGTGCAATTTTTTTCTTAAATTCTTTTTTTCGCTCCCAAGGGCGGTGCCCGTTGATGGTTAGCTCTCCGGCACTTGGAACAATGATTCCTGTGAACATTTTCATCAAGGTCGTCTTTCCAGCACCGTTCGGTCCTAGGAGTCCTATGATTTCACCCTTATTTATTTCAAGATTAAAATCTTCCACAGCTTTTTTGGTGGTGTATTCTCGATTAAAAAAGGACTGAATCGATCCCTTGATTCCAGGTTTCTTTTTATAGCTTTTAAATTGTTTTGTGAGGTTTGTTACCTCAATGACTTTGTTTGACATAGCCGGGCATTCCTTTGTCCGGCCATAATATGTGAATGATTAGATTTGTTCAATTGTTCCGACAAAAGCAGGTGCTCTGTCTAGGTCAGCAATAGCTGTGGCCAGGGCCGGTTTTCTGTAATTATCACTCGCTGAATTCGAAACATCCGATGCTTGACCAACGTTTACTAGTAGAAGAGTGCTTAGGGTAATTAGTAGTACAGCAATAGTTTTTAGCATTAGGAACCTCCATTTGTTCTCACTGATATAACGTATTGCGACATTTATGCCAACTTTTTAATGATGTAAGATATTGAAATTACTAATAAACTAGGGAGGTTGGGGCCATTTTTCCGGCACCACCAGGGCCAGAGGGAATACCCGAGACTAAATAAAAGTAGCATTCTGGTCAAACTCAAATACCTAAACCTTTGTAAAATCCCATCCGAATAAGAAGTATGGATTCTTTAAAAGACTATGAATTTGAATATTTTGAAAAGTATCACGGCGGTGAAAAGGAAGTGAGAAAGAAGATGGAGAACTGTCCCGATTGTGGAGAGAAACTCTATAAATTTCATCAATCCAATTTTAAAGAACTCTTTATGAAGGAAACATCTCGTTGTAATAGCTGTGGCTATGGTCAAAAAAAGATTTTACATAAGCTGAATTAATCGACATTTAGAGCCCTATCCCTTAAAAATTCATATATAATTTAACCCCAATGGGGAGGAGCGTCGTGAAGTACGATTACAATCAAATAGAACCTAAATGGCAAAAATACTGGGAAGAGAATCAGACCTTTAAAGCAAGTGAAGATAAATCAAAACCAAAGTATTATGTCCTCGATATGTTTCCCTATCCTTCTGGAGCTGGACTCCATGTGGGCCACCCATTAGGTTATATCGCTTCAGATATTTATACTCGTTATAAAAGAGCGAAGGGTTTTAATGTCCTTCATCCCATGGGCTTTGATGCCTTTGGTCTGCCGGCCGAGCAGTATGCCATTCAAACGGGACAGCATCCGGCGATTACAACTGAAAATAATATAAAAACTTTTAAAGATCAGTTTAATAAGATTGGTTTTTCTTTTGATTGGTCACGGCAAGTAGAGACCTGTGATCCCAAATACTACAAGTGGACTCAGTGGGCTTTTATTAAGATGTTTGAATCCTGGTATGATAAGGAACATAACAAGGCTCGGCCCATCACTGATCTTGTGGCGGCCTTTGAGTCTCACGGAAACTCATCCATAAATGCTTCATGTGCTGAGACCAAAAGCTTTACTGGTGACGAATGGAAAAGGTTTTCAGAAAAAGAAAAGCAAACAATATTATTAAATTATCGTATCGCTTTCTTAGCGGATACAACCGTTAACTGGTGTCCGGCCCTTGGGACTGTCCTAGCGAACGATGAAGTTAAGGACGGTGTTAGTGAAAGAGGTGGGCATCCAGTCGAACAAAAGGTCATGCGCCAGTGGTCACTAAGAATTAGTGCTTACGCTCAAAGACTTCTTGATGGTTTAGAGACTATCGACTGGTCTGAATCAATTAAAGAGCAACAAAGAAACTGGATTGGCAAATCTGTTGGAGCCGAAGTTGCCTTTGATGTTAAAGATAATGATTTGAAATTTGAAATCTTTACGACTCGTCCTGATACCATGTTTGGTGTGACTTTTATGGTCTTGGCTCCAGAGAGTGACTTTGTCTCTAAAGTAACAACTGAAGGTCAAAAGGCACACGTTGATGCTTATCTTGAAATCGTAAAAAAGAAAACCGATAGAGATCGCTTAGCAGATGTAAAAAATATTACAGGTGTTTTTACTGGGGCCTATTGTGTCCATCCATTCACAGGAAAAGAAATTCCCATTTGGATTGGAGATTATGTTCTAGGTGGTTATGGAACAGGTGCTATTATGGCGGTTCCTGCTCACGACTCCCGTGACTATGCTTTTGCAAAACATTTTAATATTCCTATTATTGAAGTGGTTAGCGGCGGTGATATTTCTGAAGAGTCTTATGACGCTAAAGAAGGAAAACTTATTAATTCAGGCTTTCTTGATGGACTTGAAGTAAAAAAGGCCATCGCCAAGATGAATGACGAAGTTGAAAAACGTGGGCTTGGTAAAAAGAAAACCAATTACCGCCTTAGGGATGCCATCTTTGCAAGACAGCGCTACTGGGGCGAGCCACTTCCTGTTTACTTTAAAGACGATCTTCCATACACACTCAAAATGAATCAGCTTCCTCTTGAACTACCAGAGGTTGATGCCTATTTACCGACGGAAGATGGAGACCCGCCACTGGCGAGAGCTGAAGGATGGGAGTATGAGCTTTCGACGATGCCAGGTTTTGCTGGATCTTCTGCTTATTATATTCGTTATATGGATCCCCATAATGAAAAAGCGTTGGCCTCAAAAGAGGCCATGGATTACTGGAAAGATGTGGACCTTTATGTCGGCGGATCTGAACATGCAACTGGGCATTTAATCTATTCAAGATTTTGGAATAAGTTTCTTTTTGACCTTGGCTTTTCTCCAGTTAAGGAGCCCTTTAAGAAACTTGTAAATCAAGGAATGATTCAAGGGCGCTCAAACTTTGTTTATCGTAAAAAGGGAACTAATACGTTTGTTTCAGCCGGCCTAAAAGACCAGCACGATACGACAGAGCTTCATGTTGACGTCAATATTGTCGACAATGACTTCCTTGATATGGAGGCTTTTAAGAAGTGGCTTCCTGAATATAAAGACGCTGAATTCATCACAGAAGAAGTTGATGGTGAGCAAAAGTATAAATGTACTTTTGCTACAGAGAAGATGAGTAAGTCTAAGTGGAACGTGGTTAATCCAGATCTTATTTGTACTCGCTATGGCGCCGATACTCTTCGCCTATATGAAATGTTCCTAGGGCCAATTGAGCAGGCCAAACCGTGGAACACCAATGGTATCGAAGGGGTTCACCGTTTTCTAAAGAAGTTTTGGGGAATGTTTTATGATCAAGAAGATAAGTATCTTGTGACGGAAGATGAGCCAAATGCAGAAGAGTTAAAAGTACTTCATAAAACCATTAAGAAGGCCTCTGAAGATATGGAGAACTTCTCATTTAATACAACAGTTTCAGCATTTATGATTGCTCTTAATGAACTTCCAAAGGGATGCCATAAAAAAGCAATCTTAGAACCTCTAACAATCTTACTTGCTCCATTTGCTCCTCATCAAGCTGAAGAGCTTTGGTCAGCACTTGGGCATAAAGAAAGTGTGACTTTTTCTAGCTGGCCAGTGTTTGAAGAAAAGTACCTAGTGGAGAGTACCTATAAGTATCCTGTCTCCTTTAATGGAAAGATGCGCTACTTATTAGATCTTGATATTAATATGAGTAAAGATGAAATTGAAAAAGCTGTGCTAGAGCATAGCGATAGTCAAAAATATCTTGATGGGAAAACAATTAAGAAAGTTATTATTGTACCCAAGAAGATTGTTAACATTGTAGTAGGATAAATTATGATTAAAATTTTAAGTGCCACATCAGGAAATAATTTAAAACTTGCCCAAAATCTAGAAAGTGTATGTAAAGAGCTAGGAGCTGAAGTAGAAGTGATCAACCTTGAAGAACTTGGGCTTCCTCTTTATACACCACCCGCTCAAAAAGAGGGGACACCAGATAAGGTCGCTTGGCTTACGGAGCAGCTATCAAATGCCGCGGGAACTGTTTGGTTAGCGCCAGAATATAATGGCTCTATTCCTCCAGTTGTCACAAATGCTATTGCATGGGTCTCAACAACTGGCGGTGAAGATTGGCGAGCGGCCTTTAATAATAAGTACGCCGTCGTAGGGACTCACTCTGGTGGCGGCGGAGCTAAACTCGCGGGGGCCATGAGGCAACAGTTAGAACATTTAGGAACAACAGTTCTGGCTCGTTCTATCATCACGAATTATCAAAAAGAGCTAAATCCAGAATCGGCCAATACTATCTTGAAACAACTAATCAACCTCTCGTAAGGTACACGCTTCCTTTTGGAGATATTAATTAGTTATGAACACTTTTCTTTGGTTTATTTACGGCCTAGCAATTTCCTTTCTCGTTTTTGGATTGAAAAAGGGACTTGGGCCCTTACTCGTTTTTAGAGGTAACCTTGAATCTTTATCATTTCTTTTTGGGCTTCTTATATTAGGTTTCGCTTTTGCTAAAACTTCTGGGCTTTTTTCAAAGAAAGAGAATAAAGTTTTATCAAATGACTTTGATGAAGAGTTTCATAATGACTTTTCAAAAGTAGGCAGTGGAACTGATATTAAAGAAGTCATGCCAGAAGATCATACTCTTGGAACTAAGGCTCAGGGCCTTCCTTCGGAGCTTTCAAAAAATATCAAAAAACTAGAGTCCGAAAATGAGTGAAGTCATCATTCGAAGAGCAAAGTTAGAAGATAAGACCGCTACAAATGATGCTCACAAAAGGTCCATTAGAGAAGTTTGCTCTAGGGATTATAATGAAGAGCAGATTCGTATTTGGTCTGATGTTACTTACTCCGATGATATTTGGGAGAACACCGTTAAGAATGATATTTGCTTCGTTCTTGAAAAGAACTCAAAAGTTGAAGGTGTGATTCACGGAAGAATTCACCCTGATAATACCGGTGAGATCATGGGTCTTTATTTTACTCCAGAGATTATCGGACAAGGGCTAGGGAGAAAGGCCTTTGAGATGGTTATGAGTGAAATTCTTAAGACAAACCCGAGTAAAGTCATCATTTCTGGAACTAAGACCGCTCTTCCATTTTATAAGGCCATGGGTTTTGAAGTTACTGAGGTCAAGCAGAGTAATATTCGCGGAACTATAATTGAAACGAATGAAATGGAGCTGTGCGTCTAAACATTTCTTCCACCTTAATAGCTGAATAAAGCTCGAGTAGAATAGAACCATAATACATTTCCAAGGAAAACCATGAAGGCTTTATTCATTTCTCTTTTTATTATTTCATCACCGATTATCTTTGCAGAAGATTTAGCGAAGGCTCCTCTTGAATGGCTGGTGGCGCAAACTCTAATGGAAAAGCTTGATCACGATAACCATGTCCATGAAGATAAGCTGACTAAAGAAATTTTTGAAACTATTAATTACGACGAAGAAACTGATTCCTTGATTTTAAGCTCCAGTAGAAAAACCAATGAACTTAGAAAGAAACTAGTTCAGCATGTTACAAAACTATCTAAAAAAAGGGATGTGGACCCTCTTTACAATACTTGGAAAAATGAAGGGCGTTCTAAATTCAATGTAAGAACCAGAAAATCCAGTTCTACCAATAGTGGATATTACTTTTTTAATCATATCCATACGGAAATAAGCCAAGATAATTCTTCACTTAAGTTTTTAAAGATAAGCCCTGAAAAAACAATTAACTTAGTTAAAGGTTTTTTAGAAAAAAGAAGAGCTAAGGGCATAGCTTCTCTTACTGATCACGATACTGATAGAGGCTTTGAAGCCGTTAAGGATATGGCCGATGATAACTTAGGGATTGTTAGAGGAATAGAATGGGGTGGAAGTACTCATATGTGTCTTATTGATATCAAGAAAGATTGGGATCTCTTATCTAAAGGTAGAGACTACAAGTATGAAGAATCAATAATCAAAAGTCGGTCAAGCGAAGGATTTAGAATTGCCAATCACCCAAGTAAGAAAGATGGCTTTCCTTATACAAGATGGCTTGATGTTGATGGTGTGGAAGTTTGGAATATGATTATGGAAGATGCCGCCTTTAGAAAACTTCCACTTAAAAAGGCAAATAATAGAAAGGCCTTAGACCAGTGGACTCAGTCTCTTGCGGCAGGTAAAAGACATACGGCCATGGCAGGAGGAGACTTTCACTTTATTATTCCATGTCTTAAAGATAGATCTCTTCATTACCCAGCAAACTATATCCCGACTGATGATGGAACTCCTTTAAAGGAACTTCTAAAAGAGGGAAGAGCCTCTATCACGACCATGCCATCAGCACCCAACTTAAGACTTAGAGCAAGTTTTGATGATTCAAATAATTGGGCTGAAATGGGTCAAGACCTAAAAGGTGAGGGGGAGCTAAAGATTCTTCTCACAGCAGACTTTAGTCATACGAAAACCTTAATGCGTTCGGCTTGTTATAATATAGTTGCTGGCTTTACTAAGCTTTTAACTTTTTGGAAGAAAAGAAGATGGGAACTGCGCTTTTATAATATGGCGGGGGAGCTTATTGCTAAAGAATCAATTAAACCCAAAAAATATGGGGCTAAAAAATCATTTACCTCTGGGTTCAAGTGGCCTGTGGCAAAAGGAAAAGCAGAATTAATAAGAGCTGAGCTTTGGTCAATTAATAAGAAAACGGAATCAATTGATTTACTTGCAATGACCAATCCAATTTATATAAATAGATAATCTTATTTAGTTAGGGGAAAGAACTGCATATTAAAAAGGTAGACTTCATCCCCTGGCTTTGATTCATTTAACTTTCCAAATTCAACTTGAAAATCCCTAATTAACTTTTGTGCTTTCTCAATGTCAGACTTTGCGATGCTTATAGTAGAGGAAGTGAAAATCCTTTCCTTTGGGGAAACTGGAAGTGCCATTTTTGTAAGCTCCATAAGGCTATCGTGATAGCTTTGAACTTCTTTTGGGTTTATAGCTCCTTCTGGGGCTATGACTTTATTTGTTACTTTATAATCGCTTGTTAGAATTTCTTTTTGGACGAGCTTCTCTAAGAGGTCTTGGATCTGGGAGATTTCAACATGAGGCCTAAGTCTACTTAGGATAAAGTCCCACTCTGGTTTAAAATCTTTTAGGTGGGTCATCTCTCTAATCGTATAGGCCAACCACTGAAAGACGAGATCACCTTTTGTGCTTTGTTCGCTTCCGGAATTCTCAGTAAGCATGACTAGTAATTTTGGATCATCTTTAGTTAGTTTATTTAATCTAACGAGCTCTTTGAAATAGTTTTCTGAATCACTTGATAATTCAAAATAATCTAAAAACTTTTCAACCATTTTTGGACCAGCGTGACGGTCTTTTTTAATAACCATGGTAAGTGCCGAGGTCGTTTTTAGTCCTAGTTTTCGTGCCCAAAGGCCATAAGACCAGTAGTCACTAGTTCCTTTTTTATAGTCGAACCAGGCCTTAAGGAAGTCCCTATAGTCCTGAAAATCGTAAATATTCGGTATGTTAAAGATACTCACAAGTTCTTATCGGGTGTTCCTAAAATTTGTGAAGGCTTTGTTCACAAAATTTGTGAGCGAAAAGTTGATTCAATTGCTCGGAAACTGTTTTCATTTTATGAATGGCCAGATAAAAACGGTTTATAAAAACGAATCGAACTGGAGTTTAAATGAAGAAGTTGTTGTTAACGGTTGTAGTTCTTGCCTCGATGTTGAAAGGCTATGCTGAAAGTCAGGTGGTTTATTTTCCGGCTCATTTTAAAGTTCCGACTGAAGTTAAAGTATTTGTAGATCGAATTATTAAGAAAGCTTGTAAAGATGCGATCTCAAGATCGGACATTATTAGACTTGTTCATTTTGAAGTTGAGTATGATGAATATGATCAAGGTAAGGTGGATACTTATTATAAGATTTCACTAGATGTTGATTACAATACGAATGATGACGATAGTGATTCTATTGATCTGATTGTTGAAGATTACGATATTAATAATCCCCAATTCCCTAGATTTTACCTTGAAGGTCTAAAGTCGACGGGAGGAGTGTGTCGCGACTGAATCCCCTTACCCTCAATCCGACACTCCATATACGTATGAAGAGGCCGCTTATTCTGTGTGAAGGTAAGCGGCCTTTCTTTTTTAATCTAAGGCATCTTTAATAATTTTCAGAAAGTCTTTTCTTCCAATTGGCTTCTTAATAACAAAAAGGTTTTCATCTCTTTGTGCCTGACTTTCATGAATAGCATTGAGACAGCCGCTAGCGATAATTATGGGGATAAACTTGTGATCAATATTCTTTCTCACAATTTTGATAAACTCATCTCCATTGAGAGGAGGCATATGTATGTCAGTAACAATGAGGTCGAACTTATTTTTATCTAAATATTGCCAAGCTTCCTGAGCACTATTAGTGATACAGACTTCGAAGTCTGAGTTTTCCAAGTAGTCTTTATAGACGTTTGTGATCTCTTTTTCATCGTCGATTAAGAGAATATGAGGCTTTGCGTCTGAACTAATTTTTAAAGTTCCCATATAGCTATCATAAACCAAAACCCTAATACATTGTAAGGCCTCGATATTATTAGGGCCTTTTTAGTCTGGTAATCGGTCTACCCCATAAATTTCAATAACTTGCCAATGTTTTGAGGGCTTTTTATGATACTTGCCTATGGAAATCCTAACAAGTAGTCGAGTTCTAACCCCCGAAGGGATGGGCCGAAAATATATCGCCATTGAAAATGGAAAAATAATTTCTCTATCGGATGAAAAACCAGAGGGTGAATTAATTGATAAAGCAGATCTCGTGATCATGCCTGGATTAGTTGATACGCATGTTCATGTTAATGAGCCAGGGCGAACGGACTGGGAAGGTTTTGAAACGGCAACGAAGGCCTGTGCCGCGGGTGGTATTACCACCGTCGTTGACATGCCACTTAATTGCTTGCCGGTGACCACAACAAAAATAAATCTAGATGAAAAACTAGAGGCCATTAAGGGAAAACTTTTCGTTGATACAGGTTTTTGGGGCGGAGTGGTTCCTGAATCGATTGATGACTTAGATGAACTTTTGAATGCAGGAGTTCTCGGGGTAAAAAGCTTTCTCATTCATAGTGGCATAGATGAATTTCCTGAAATGAAAAAAGAAGACTTAGAAAAAGCGATGCCAATCCTATCTAAGCATCAGCTTCCTTATTTAATTCACGCAGAAATTGATGACGGAACGGGGAATACAAATATATCTGCTAAATACGAGAGCTTTGTCCAAAGTCGTCCCAACTCTTGGGAAGACAAGGCCATAGATCTAATGATCGAGCTTTGTAAAAAGCATCATACGAAAACTCATATTGTTCACCTAGCGTCCTCTTCAGCTCTTTCTAAAATTGAAGAAGCAAAGAGTGAAGGCCTGCCATTTACCGTTGAAACTTGTCCTCATTATTTAAGTTTTGCCAGTGAGGAAATTCCAGATGGAAAAACCTTATATAAGTGCTGTCCTCCCATTCGAGATACAAAAAATAGAGAAGAGCTTTGGGAAGCTGTAAAAAAGGGGACCATCGACTTTATTGTTAGCGATCATAGTCCCTGTACGGCAAACCTAAAGCTACAGCTGGAAGGTGACTTAGAAAAAGCTTGGGGAGGAATAGCTTCACTCCAGTTCTCACTTCCTATCGTTTGGACAGAGGCTATTGAGAGAGGCCTTAGTGTTGAGAGTCTATCCAAATTAATGAGTGAAAAAACAGCAGACTTTATTGGACTAGGTGATAAAAAAGGACGAATTGCCGTAGGCCGGGACGCTGACTTCGTGATTTGGGACCCTGATGAAGAGTTTGTTCTAACAAAAGAAATAATCCAATTTAAAAATAAAATAACACCTTATGAAGGTAGAACTTTTAAGGGTGTTGTTTATGAAACCTGGTTGAGAGGAGAGACTGTTTTTAAAGATAATAAAATTGTCGATACTCCTCTAGGAACCCCAATACTGAGATAGTTATGGTTAAAAAAACAAAGTTAATGACCTTTACCCAAGAACACGATGACCGTTTTTCTAGTAAGTGGGTTAATTTGGCGGAAGAGAGATTGGGAGCGAAAGTCCTATTTGCTACTGATGACTTCTTCGCTGAAAAAGAAAATCTCATTAAACCGGGAAGGGGTATCTTTATTGAAGATAAGTTTACCGACCATGGAAAATGGATGGATGGTTGGGAATCAAGAAGAAAGAGATCCGAGGGTCATGACTACGCCATAATAAAACTCGGCTTAAGAGGAATTATTAAAGGAGTTGATATTGATACAAATCACTTCACTGGAAATCATCCGCCTCACGCTTCTATTGAAGCCTGTTGCTTAAAAGACTCTAACCCAGATAAAAATACTGTATGGACAGAAATACTTCCAAAACAAGATTTAGGTCCAGGAGTACAGCATCTCTTTGATATAGAGAATACTGAAGAATGGACTCATATTAGACTGCATATTTACCCAGACGGAGGAGTTGCTAGGCTTAGGGTCTATGGAGAAGTTAAAACAGATTGGTCAAAAGTCGATAAATCAATGCTTATAGATTTAGTTAGCGTTGAGAATGAAGGAAGACCTGTACTTTGTTCAGACATGTATTTTTCTCATATGGATAATATTAATGCTCCAGGAAGAGGGGCCAATATGGGAGATGGCTGGGAAACTAAAAGAAAGAGGGAGCCAGGTCACGATTGGATTATTCTCGCTTTAGGTAAAAAAGGTACTGTTAAAAAGGTCTTGGTTGATACCGCTCATTTTAAAGGGAATTACCCGGCAAGCTGCTCTTTTGAAGTTGCTAGCTTAGAGCTTGGACAAAAAGAAGGTTTAGATAAAGTTAAATGGACTGAGCTCAGAGATAAGAAAGAGCTTTTTCCTGATCAAGAGCATGTGATAGACGATTTAAATAAGGTCGGAGCGGTTACGCATATTAAGCTTAATATTTTTCCCGATGGTGGAATTAGCCGTCTTCGAGTTTTTGGGCATATTGAATAATGAAAATAGAAGAGTTTAATACATTAGAAGAATCTAAAATTATAGAGGCATTAAACTCTTGTTGCACCAGTGAAGCTTGGCAACGGAAGGTTGCCTCCTTAAGACCTTATGCATCTGCTGATGAGTTAATACAAAAGCAAGAAGAAATTTGGAATGAGCTAGAAAAGAAGGATTATCTTGAGGCCTTTGATGGACATCCAAAAATAGGGGATGTTTCAAGCCTGAAGAAAAAGTATGCTCATACCAAAGCCCTGGCTTCTGGTGAGCAAAGTGGAGTAGATTCTGCCAGTGACGAAGTCATAAGAGAATTAGCGCAGTTTAATACTGCCTATGAAAATAGATTTGGTTATATCTTTATCGTCTGTGCAACTGGAAAGTCAGCATTAGAAATGCTCGAGATCTTGAAGTCTCGTATTGATAATAATCCTGATGATGAATTAAGAATTTCAGCAGGCGAGCAAGCAAAGATTACTAAAATAAGAATGGAGAAATTATTATGAGCCCAATTACAACCCATATCCTTGATACAGCGTCAGGTAAACCCGCATCGAATGTTCCTGTTATTCTAGAAATGGAAAGAGAAGGGGATTTTGAGCAAATAGGACAAGGTGTTACGGATAATGACGGGAGAGTCAAAAACTTACTGGCCGAAAACCATAATCTGGAAGCTGGTATCTATCGAATTAGTTTTAATACGGAAAAATATTACACAGATATTAATAAGGAAACTTTTTATCCCGAAGCTAATATCGTTTTTAAAGTAGTAGCAACAGATGAACATTATCATGTGCCACTACTTCTTAGCGGTTTTGGGTATTCAACATATAGAGGAAGCTAGAGATGAAAACAAGTATTGATCAATCAAAATTAAATTATATTAATGAGAAGTTAAGTATTGGTAACAATGCACATGCAAAAACACATCCCGGCGAAAGTGAAGCAAGACAACCTGTTCATACGGTTTACGGTGGAGCACATTTATTTAAAGCAAATACTGCGGTTCGTATTTCTGAACTCGCTCTAAAGGGTTTTAAGGAATTTGCTCCTAATGCTGAGGTCTTCAGATCTGGACTAGGGATGGACTGTTCTTCAGAGCTAGCTAAAAAAGTTTATGACCGTGTTGAGAAGAAGTTAAAAGATGAGGCCTTAGAAGACTTTCGTATAGACTTTGAAGATGGTTTTGGAGCTAGACCAGATGAGGAAGAGGATGAAACGGCCCTGGCAGCAGCTACGGAAGTTGCCAAAGGCATGAGGGAAGGGACTCTTCCACCGTATTTAGGAATAAGAGTTAAAACTTTATCAGAAGAGCATAAAAATAGAGGTATTAGAACTCTAGACCTTTTTATTACAACCCTTAGTGAGCTTTCTGATGGAAAGCTTCCCGATAATTTCTGCGTAGTTTTGCCAAAAATTACTTCAAGGGAACAAGTAACCGCTATGGTTGACTGCTTTGAAGCGCTTGAAGAGAATACGCAATTGGCCCCTGGTTCTTTAAAAATGGAGCTAATGGTTGAAACGCCTGAAACGATCCTTGGACCCAAGGGTGAGTGCCCGATGCTTGAATTTGTCGAGGCAGGTAAAGGTAGAGTTCGAGGTGCCCATTTTGGTACTTACGACTTCACTGCTTGCATGAATATCACCGCTAAGTATCAGGCCATGGATCATGGAACTTGTGACTTTGCGAAAAACTTCATGAAAGTATCCCTAGCGGGAACTGGTGTTTGGCTCTCTGATGGGGCCACTAATGTGATGCCAGTAGGACCACATAAAGGTGATTTAACTGAAGAGCAAGAAAGAGAAAATGAAGAAGTCGTTCATGCTGCTTGGAAACTATCTTATGGGCATATTAGGCATTCATTAAAGAATGGCTTTTATCAAGGTTGGGATCTTCACCCGGTTCAAATTCCTGTTCGCTATGGAGCACTTTATACCTTTTTCTTAGAAGGACTTGAAGAAACTCAGGCAAGACTTAAGCAATTTATGGAAGCTGCGGCTAAGGCCACACTTACAGGTGCCATCTTTGATGATGCGGCCACGGGGCAAGGTCTTTTAAACTACTTTTTAAGAGGTCTTAACTGCGGGGCCATCGAGCTTGATGATGTTTTGGCTACTGGATTAACTCTTGAAGAGATCAGAACTCGAAGCTTCGCGAAAATTTTAAAGATGAGAACTGACCAAAATTAGAGGTAGCAAAACGAGTATTCAGTAACTTATTCTTAATTAATTAAGCTTTATTGATGTTTTAAGTAATTGATATTACTTGCTTTCTTTATTCTCTGAGCCAATTATGAAGATACCTTTATAATTTTTGAATGCTAGAAAGAAAAATAAAACAGAAATACATCCAAGAATTGACCACGGCCTTCGAGGCCTTTGAATACAGTCTTAAAATCCCTAAAAGTCTTGGTTGTACCTGGGAGCTTGTTGCTACTAATATCAGTGGTCAAAAAAACTACGCAGTGATATTTGCCCCTCGAATCGACGAGCAGAGAAATAATATAAGGATTACGCAGAAGAAGGTTGATGACTCTACTAGAGTCGTCGTTGTAACTGAAGAAGAAATAAACTCGATAGAAATGGACAAGTCTACAGAGGAAGGATACGCGCTTGTTTCTTTAGAAGAGATGAACCGTTTTGGTGTTGAGATGCTCGAAGCGAAGCTGAGAGATCGCGTGCTTGGTAAGGAAATATCAGAGGAAGAACTTGATATTCTAACTTCTACCAAAGAGAAAATTTTTTAAGACTATGCTTGTTGAATAAATTGTCCAAGTCTTTTGACGAAGGGGTCTTCGTCGTTAAGACATGTTACAAAGTTTAGGCTTAGGCCTTCATCACTTCCCTCAAAGTCTTCTTTGAGTTCCATACCTAATTCTTCTAAGGTCTCTAAACAGTCCACGATAAAAGATGGGCTAAAGACCGTGAGATCTTTTATTCCTTTCGATTTTAATTCTTCAATGACTAAGTCCGTATAAGGCTTAATCCAAGGTCTCTTTCCTAGTCTCGATTGAAAAGAGGTCATATATTCATCTTTATTTAATCCGAGCTTTTTAGCGATGAGCTCTGTAGTTTTATAGCATTGAGCTCTGTAACACTGACTAGTTTCAATTTTATTTGAACAAGGTATATCACATGAACCACATTCAGTAGGAAGATGATGCAAGGGAATCCCATGATAGCTAAAGAGGTAGTATTCAGATTTTGTATTAGCTTTCTGACTTTTTAGTTTTTCAACCCAGCTATCAATATAGAAATCTTCACTGTAAAAAGGCTCTATAAAACGTATTTTTTTAGAGATATTAAACTTTTGAGCTAGAGACTCAACCTGCTCCTTGGCCGTTAAATAACTTGATTTTGTATCGTGCGGGTATAGAGGAAGAACAACGATATCATCATAATCACGTAATCCTCCAAGTACATCCTCCGTTTTTGGGTTTCCGTATCTCATTGAAAAAAAGACATCAATTCCATCAATTACGCTATCTAGTTTTGAAGATAGGCTTTTTGTATAATAAAGAAGAGGGGAGCCTTCGGCTAACCAGACTTTTTTATATTTTTCAGCAGAAGCAAATTTTCGTTTTGGAACGATAAGGGCCCTAACTAGGAATTGCCTAATAGGATAAGGTAAGTCGATAACATGTTTATCTGTTAGAAACTCAGTTAAATATCTACCGACATCCTTCGCTTCTGTGGAGTCAGGTGTTCCTAAATTAACTAATAAAAGTGCTCGTTTCACATGAATTCCTTTTTTAGCTGCTTTGAAAGTTCTAAGTTTTGCTCCAAAATTCCTGAGAGACCTAAGTTTCCAAGGTAGTTCCCAGTTAAAAAAAGATTTTTTGGAGTATTAACTTTATTCTTCAGATATTCTTCTAATTGTGTTCCATAAATAGGGAAGGCTTCTTTCCAGGTTGAGGTTCGATGAAAAACAGGAACTTCCTCTGAATGAAAGATTTTTTTCCTATCACTTCTAATTTGACCCAGAAGACCCTCCTCGGAGAGGTTTAGAACTTCACTTAAAATCCAGGTTTCAGAATGACCCGAATAAGACCTACCTTCAAACATACAGTCATTTAATAAGACTCCGTGAGAGTTCATTCCCTCTTCTTTTGGGAAAAGGATTCCAAAACCTTCAATAGGGGGAGGCGAATCAAAGAAGAGAGTTATTGAGGTCATATTCTTCTTTGGTAAATCTGGTATTTCGTCAACTAGGCTTTGTGCGGCAGACATTGAGGTGGCTAAGACTGTTGGACTATTTGGAATATCATCTTTTGTTAACTTTTGATCAAACTTAAAAGTGACACCTCTTTTCTTAAGAGAAGTTTCTAAGGTGTTTATGAACTCACCCATCCCTTCTTTAAAGTTAATGGCCCCATCAGATTTAATCCGTCTTTCTTTTGAGAATATTTTTTTCAAAACAAGTGAAGCGCTTAGCTTTTCCGAGGAAACTGCATATATTCCCTGCATTGCAGGGGAAATTAGTGCTTTCCTAACTTCGTTTCCAAAGGTCCGATCGCCCCAATCAGATAAGGTTTCAAGGTCTTTTGCTTTCCATTTTTCTTTAGAAAAAGTGATTCTTAAGAAACCACGAAGAAGTTCAAAGCAGCCCTTTAGGCTAAGAGGAAGTCTGGAGGGCCTTAAGTTTTTTGAGATAAATCTTTTTTTACTTTCTTTGTTCGCGAATATAGGAGTGAGATTAATTTGAGCAAGAATATCTTTTAAATGGGGAGTTAGGAGAATGCTCGTTGCTGCAGTTTCTACAAGTCCGTGTTCTGTCTTTATTGTACTGATAAGACCACCGGAGTGAGAGTTCGCTTCTAGAATCTCAACTCCGAATCCTTCATTTATCAAATAGTGGGCAAGTGTGAGGCCTGAAAAACCAGCACCGATAATTGTAACTTTCATAAGCTCTGAGAAAAGATTTTTGTTTCAGGCTTTTTATCTAACATCCTCTTATCAAGTGTCATGCAAATATTTCTGATAAAAGGTTTGCCTAACTCTGTGACCTCTAGCTTTCCCTCTTCTAGAAGGCAAAGGCCATCCTGGATTAAAGGAGTTAAATAGCTTTTAAGACTAGACTGAAGCTGGGTCGGAACATTGAGTTCAAAAGTTGTCATGAGCTCTAGTATAAGATCTCTATGAAATAAATCTTCTTCCGTATGGATATGACCTCTAAAAGTAGGAATACCATGATTAGAAACTTTTTCTTTGTAAAAATTTAATATTTTCTCATTTTGATGAAAACAGGTTTTAGACTCTGAGATTGAGCTGACCCCAAGGCCAATCATGACATCGGTCTGATAGGGGGTGTAGCCCATAAAGTTACGATGAAGAGTCTTTTCCTTTACTCCTTCGGATAACTCGTCATTAGGAAGAGCAAAATGATCCATTCCTATTTCAATATAACCTGCACTAAGAAGCATCTCTCTAGATTTTTCATAAAGAGCTCTCTTTTCAGCTCCAACGGGTAATTGATCATCGGTGAATTTTCTTTGCTGTGGTTTAATCCATGGTACTCTAGCAAAACTATATAGGGCTATTCGATCTGGTCTAAGCTCAATCGTTAGTTCTGTTGTTTTTGTAATCTCCTCAATGCCCTGACAAGGAAGACCATAAATTAAGTCAAAATTAACTGAATGATAGTTTAGCTCCCTCGCCGCATAGGTGACTTCTTGAGTTTGTTCAAAGGTTTGAACCCTATTGATGAGGTCTTGCACCTTAAACGTGAAATCCTGAACTCCAAGAGAGATTCTATTAAAGCCTAGCTCTGACAAGACTTCGAGTTGTTCTCTCGTCGTTTTCCTTGGATCAACTTCTAGTGAGCCTTCAAAGTTCTCCTTATCATACACGACGGAGTTTAGGATGGGACTTAAAAGCCTTTGTAAGTTAACAGGACTCAAAAAGGTAGGAGTTCCTCCACCTAAATGAAGTTGTCTAAGTGGTTTTTCTTTTAGTTCTGGAACCTCTTCTAAATAAGCTGACCATTCTTTTAAAACGAATTCTACATACTCTTCCTCTAGATCATGATTTCTTGTAATTGTCGTATTGCATCCACAAAAGGTGCATAAGCTCTCACAAAATGGAATATGGATATAAGCTGACCAAGAAGAGTCGCCCTCAAGGCTTGTTTTGATACTGGAGATCCACTCTGATCTCTCAGGAGTTTTATCCCAGTAAGGAACGGTAGGGTAACTTGTATATCTTGGGGCAGGTATATCGTATTTTGCTAATAGCTCTGAACTAAACATTAAACTTCTCCCTCACAGTATCGATAAATAATCTCACATTGGACTCCGGGGTCTTTGGAAGTATTCCATGACCGACCCCGCAAACCCAACCTTTCCTTTGGGACGGAGTTAACTCTAAGAGAGGTTCAAGATAGCTAGTAAGATATTTTTTAAAGACTTCCGTTTCTGAAAATAAGAGGGTTTGATCAAAGTTCCCTTGAACAATTCCACTTCTACTTTCATCGGTTAGTAGATCCGCCATAGAGTAGCGGTGGTCATAACCAAATCCCGCGACGGGAAGATCTTGAAGAAGTTTAATTTGATCTCTAGTGGACTCTTTTGCATAGTAAGCCACTTTTCCTTCATGCCCTAGTGTTAACTTCTTGATTGCAGGAACAACATAGTTACTAAAAAACTGTGGAGAAAGGGAGCCCGCCGAAGTATCAAGGATCATGACAACCTCCGCACCCGCATTCAATTGATCAGTAATACATTGGCTGAGAAGGGGGATTAGGCGTTCAGATAACTCCAGGAAAAGATCAGCTTCTTTTTTAGAATCGATCATATGTCCTTTATGTGAACATTCTTTTGCATAGGTATAAAGTGTCCATGGTCCGCCAATAAAGCCAATCAAAGATTTATCTTTTGGAAGAACTTCTCTGGTCGCCTGTACCGCTTCTTTTTGAAATTTTAAAAAATTCACCGCCTCTTCTAGAGGCTTAAGCTCCTTAAGAAAGTCCTTTGATAAGACAGGGCTCATAATTGGTCCTGGAGAGTACTCCAGATTAAAACCAAGGGCCTCAAGAGGGAAAAGGATGTCGTTAAAGTAGATTGAAACATCAAAATCAAAATCTTCAATAGGTCCAAGAGCAGTCGCAGCTGCTAATTCTGGATTTTTACAAAGTTGCTCAAAAGTATATTTTTTCTTTAGCTCTTGATAATGGGAGTGATAACGTCCCGCTTGTCTCATAAACCAAATCGGAGGGCAGCTTTGTTCCACTCCATTAAGGGCATTTTGAAATTTTATATTACTCATTTCTTAGGCTCCTGAATCCATTGGTAGCCAATACCACGGACAGACTTAATATAATCCTGGGCTTTCTCGCCAAGGAATTGTCTTATTCTTAATATTGAATTATCTACGGTTCTGTTAGTGGGGAAAGAGTCGCTTCCCCAATATTTTTCTAGAAGTTCCTCTCTCGAAACTACATTAGGAAATGATGAAATTAGGTAGGTCAAAACTGAGAAGTCTCTTGCGGAAGGGTAGAAGAGCTGATCATTCTGTTCTACGGTCATGGAGTCTAAGTTTATTTTAAAGTCTTCGAAGTTAAAGGTTGTTGGACCCTCATTAAACTCGGAGCCTAAAGTCTTTTCGATCCTGATGAGTAGTTCCTTAAAATGAAAGGGTTTGGGGATATATTCATTGGCCCCCAGTTCATAACCTCTTAATCTGTTTTCAGCACTATTTAAGGCCGTTAAGAAAATGACGGGGTATCTTCCCTGAAGTTCTTCAGCTATATCAAATCCAGAGCCATCTGGTAGACCTACGTCAAGTACGAGGAGATCGAAGTCTTTATCTTGAATTAGTTTTCTTGCTCCGCATAGGTCTTTGGCCCAACTAACCTGATACTTTTCTTTTTCAAGACGGGAGAGAATTGTTTCTCCTAGGGAAGTATCATCTTCAAGAAGTAGCAATCTAGCATTAGGCATTATTTTGCTCCAATACGATCTTGAGTGTTCCGTTTTCAGAAAGTTTAAAGCTTGTACTGATCCCTAAAGAGTTTCCAAGATTTTGTACCAGATAAAGACCAATGCCTGAGCGGCTTTGGTGTTGATGGCGATAAAACATTTGCCCTAACTTCTCTAAGTCTCCACTGAAGACATCGCCATTATTGCTAATAATGATTTTATTTGCCTCTAAGCTAAAAATGATAGAGGTAGCTTTTGCGTGAACGATAGCATTTTGAATAAGGTTTTTAACTATGACCTCAAGCATCCTTTTATCAGCCTTTAAGCTGGTTTGCCCTTGGACGATGAGTTCTATATTTGGCCACTGATCTTTAATTCCTGATAAGTAAGCCGAAAGATCAATTTCTTCTAAAAAAACTTGCCTGTTTGAAGGCTCAGAAAAAATAAGGGAATTTTCTAATTGAAGTTCAAGTCTAACCGTATCGCTGACTATTTTACTGGCATCTTCCGACTCTGGCTTTCCCTCTAGATCTTCACTTAGACCTTCTGCTCTTAATCTTAGAGAGGCCATATAGGTTTTAAGTTCATGGTTAGCCGAAGCGAAAAATTGGTTTAACTTAAAGTTTCTCTTTCTTTCTTGAAGAACATAATAAATAAGCGCAACTCCGCCACCGGCCACAAAGAAAATAAGAGTTAATCCTTCCATGACTATCATGGTTTTCTTTTCAGTAGAATACTTTAGACCGAGGGCCAGCCACCAGCTTGCTAATGAAACCGTAAAGACTAGCCAGATAATGGCAGAAATGATTTTCCAATCTATGAGTTTATTTTCTTTCATTAAAATAGTCGCTGCAAACCTCAAGAATATCTTGGGATGCTTTTTTACTTAAGTTTTCATCAATAACACTAGAGAAGAAACCTACTTCAAAAGCGGCGGGTGCAGTATAAAGCCCCTTATTTAAAAGTTTTGGATAAAGCTCTTTAAAGTGATCGCCATGCCCTTTAGGGAGTTGGTCAATCGTTCTTATGGGAGTATCGGTTTTTTCGGTTATAAAGAAGAGTGAAGCAAACTGAATACATTGCATGGGAATATTCTTGTCTTCAAAACCCTTATTTAATTCATCTGCAAAAATTTTGCAGGCCGAATTTGTTTTTTCTATTAGGTTATCTCTCTTGATTTTTTTTAGGGTATTTAGTCCTGCCACCATGCAAATAGGATTCCCGCTTAAAGTACCTGCTTGATAAACAGGTCCAGTAGGCGCCATCATTTCCATGACCTTTGAGCAACCCGCAAAGGCTCCAACCGGAAATCCTCCTCCAATAATTTTCCCATAAGTGACAAGGTCTGGAACCACGTCAGAGACTTCTGCCATTCCTCCTAAAGCAACTCTAAAACCAGAGATAACTTCATCAAAAATGAGGAGTGAATCATTCTCTTTGGTGATCTTTCTTAAAAACTGAAGAAATTCTTTTCTTTGAGGAAGTAGTCCATAGTTGGCCGGAAGTGGTTCGATGATGATAGCCGCAATATCATCTCCTTCTCTTTTAAAGACTTCTCGAACAGAGTCCTCATCATCTAATTTGCAAACTAAAGTTTCACTGGCAACAGCTGCGGAAATCCCGGCACTTGAGGCCGTGGCCGTTCCTGCTAATCCTGAGCCTGAGGCCACAAGCATTGAGTCAACATGGCCGTGATAACAACCATCAAACTTTAAGATTTTATTTTTGCCTGTATATCCTTTGGCCAGACGAAGGGCGCTCATTACAGCTTCAGTTCCAGAGTTTACAAAGCGAATTTTTTCAATCCACGGAATCTCGTTTGCAATCCATTCGGCCAGCTCTAAAGAATAGGTTTCGGGGGCTCCGAAGCTCCAGGCCTTATTGATAATTTTTTCAATAGAGGTTTGAACTTCTGTATCTCTATGACCTAGAATTAGTGGTCCAAACGATGAGCATAGATCTAAATATGATTTATTATTTTGATCTTTAAGATACGGTCCATCACCGCTTTCAAAAAATATTGGGGCACGATCTAAACCTTTGAAGGCCCTAACTGGGGAGTGAACTCCGCCAGGTGTTACGGCCTTACTACGACTAAAAAGTTCTTCAAATTTTTCCATTATTTATCCTATTTTGCTCTGGTACCACTGATCGTAACTTAAGTAAATTTCAAGGTTTTCAGACGGTATATACTCTAAAATTGTGCTTCGCGTATTACCTGGGCCGCAGGCATGATTGGCCTTGGTTAACTCTGGGTTATTGCTAAGAGCAAGTTCAAATTGGCTTCCACTCATCCAGTAAAAATATTTCTTTCCACCTAAGTCTGGCTGGTCCGGTAAGGGAGAAAGTTCGTAAGTGGCTATCTTTTCCCCAGGGGCCTTAGTGTGGGATAGTTTTGTCCAGCGTATCTCTTTATCGAGGAGAATATCAATATTTCTCCCTAAGTTTTCACCTAGAGATTCAGATGAGCAGCTCACCCAGATTCCTTTTTTCGCCAATTTCCTCCAAGAGTTTAGACCTGAAGTCGCGATAATCTTTTCATTTTGAACAAAGTTCTCTGGTAGGGCGTAATCCTTAGCTATATATAAATTTTCTTCCTTGATGACGGCATTGATTTTCTTTCTTTCAAAGAATTTTGGGTCACTAAAGATTTCATTGCGATTAATCTGGACATGACTTTTCTTTTGGTCATTTAAAAGGTCTAAAGACTTAATGGCCTCTCCAGTAGGTGTTTCACCGCTAACTGAAAAGTAATCTCCACACTCATGGGGGATAGAAGTCATTCCCAGCTTTTGATGGCAGCCACCACCAAAAGACTTAAGGAGCTCACGCTCTCTTTTAACATTTTTGAAAGTCTCTTCACAGTGGAAGTTCCTTAGAAGTGAGATAACTTCACTATTATCTTTATGGACCTCTATGGCCAAAGCTCCTTGGGCCGCGGCAGTTGGAAACTCCGCTAGGGGAAGAACCATAAACTGACAAAGACTTAAATATTCACGGAGCTCTTTTTTCACTTCAGTAAACTCATCTTTTTCTGCAGATAAAAGTCTATCGAGGGCAGCTTTGGCCATGATAAGGGCATCACCTTCTTTTTGTATAAGTTTTTTAAGCCTTGTCGGAATATTTCCTCTTACTTCAGGACATTCAACAATGCTAACTTCATAGGGGAAATATTTTTTTATAAAAGGAACAATATGATGAATTCTTCTTGGGGAAGAAGTTAAAACTTTTAAGTTTTTCTCGCCAATTGATTCTTTTCTTATGATGAGTAAATCTCTTGGGTCTTCTCTTTTTAGAGTGAAGAGTAAGCTATCTTTAGGCAGGTCGGTTGGAAGATCTTTCCAGGAATGTACAACCAAATCGAACTCTCGGTTTTTTATCCCTTCCTTAAAGTCTTCCGTAAATGCGCCTTTTGTTGGCATTTGATCAAGGGGAATCTCTGGATTTAGATCTCCAAATGAAGCGCTAAAGAGATGCTCCACTTGAACCTGGTCATGGGCCTTTCTAAGCTCTTCGGCCACAATATAGGCCTGAAGCCTAGCCAGGTCAGATTTTCTGGAAGCAATCTTTACAAGCATAAATCCTCCCAACCAAAGGGTCTGGCAATGACCTGCTTATTCCAATCATTAGATAATTTTTCTATTTCATTTTTCATTTTTATTGAAGTGAGGTGAAGAACTTTTTGGGTTTCCTCAATTTCAGAAAAGACTTCGTTTAAGGTTTTATACTGAAAGTCGTTTCCAAGTTCTAAACTTCTGCCATCTCTGACAGAGCGTAAATCTATTACGGAAGAATTTAAGAAATTATCATTAATTATTTCTTCAACCGGAGCACTTGGGATTGGAGCAGCAATGATAACAAGGGAATTCTCCCGCAATTTAGTTTTCTTGAGGTCTTCTATACTTATGTTCCGATAATGAGAAAAATTCTGGGTAGTCTTTGCAACATTCCTTACTTTGAGGACAATTTCTTCGCAGGAGTTTTTTATAATCGGAAGAATTTCTTGCGCCAAAGTTCCTGCTCCAAAGATAACTATGGAATTATGAGAACTTGATTTTTTCAGGGCATATGAACCATAGGACTGGGAGCCATAGTTTTTTAAATATTTAGTTCTTAGATATTTCGCATCTTTTATGATTTTTTGTGAAATCTTAGGTGTCATCACATTTGGATTCTCTTTAATGAAGTTTTTAAACTGACAAAGGATTTCTGTTTCACCGATAAGCGGTGAGTGTAGTCCACATACAATTTCTAATAGGAATTGGTAAGCGTTGGTACCTGAGTGAGTTGGGCTAGGTAAATCTCCACTAAAAAAAATTGAGCGCAGGCAAGTTTTCCATTCAATATAATTGGACTCTAGTTTTGTCGGCCCATTTGGACCTGTGTGGAGAATTTGAAGTTGGTTTATCACCAAGGCATCTTATTAAAAATGGTGATGATAATTGTCACACTTATGTCGTAAAGATTATTGTGCGAGGCGTTTTTATATAAAATCTTAAGAGGTCTAAGATGCCTACATGATAGTACAACGCCCTAGACGAAATAGAAGAAGTGCAGCGATTCGCTCCATGGTTCAAGAAACTCAACTAAGACCAGAAAACTTGGTTTTACCTCTTTTCGTGACGGAGGGAGTTGGAATCGAAGATCCAATTGAAAGCATGCCTGACTGTTATCGTTACTCACTTGAAAACCTAATTAAAAAAGCTGAAGAGGCCTATGAGCTTGGAGTAAGAGGAATTGCCCTTTTTCCAAAAGTTAAGGAAGAAAATAAAAACTCAATTGGAAGTTTTTCTTATGAAGAAGGAAACTTTTATTTAGATGCGATTACTAATTTAAAAGCTCATTTACCAGAGCTCTTAATTTTCTCAGATGTTGCGCTAGATCCTTACTCCAGTGATGGTCACGATGGGATAGTGAAAGATGGGAAAATCCTTAATGATGAAACTCTTGTGATCTTAGGTAGAATGGCCTTAGCTCAGGCCCGTGCTGGAGCTGATTTTATTTCTCCCTCTGATATGATGGACGGTAGAGTGGGCTTTATCAGAAAAACATTAGATGAGGCTGATTTTAAAGACGTTGGGATAATGGCCTATTCCGCTAAGTATGCTTCGTCATTTTATGGACCATTTCGCGATGCTCTTGATTCAGCTCCTAAGGCCGGTGATAAGAAGACTTATCAAATGGACCCGGCCAATAAGAAAGAGGCGCTTCTAGAAATAAAATTGGATTTAGAGGAAGGGGCAGATATGGTTATGGTGAAGCCGGCCCTTAGTTATTTAGATATTATTTCAGATGCTCAGCGAAATTCTAATGTACCCGTGGCAGCGTACTTTGTGAGCGGAGAATATGCCATGATAAAGGCCGCAGGGGAAAAAGGCTGGCTTGATGCCAATAAGGCCATGATGGAAGCGACACTAAGTGTAAAAAGAGCAGGAGCTTCTGTGATCTTTACCTACGCGGCACTCGATTTAATTAGAGAACTATAAACTTAAAGCATACTTTAAGAGCGGCAAGCTTATAAAGCTAAACAGTATGCCAAGACCAACGAGAGCGGCAGCTAGTTTGGGAGCCAGGTTCATACTCATGGCCACTGCTCCAGCGGTAATCATTGGGGGCATACCGGACTCTAAGATTGAAGTAGAAACTGGTAACCCACTTTTCCCCATAATCTTAAATATAGAAAACATTATGACTGGCGCTATTAGCATCTTAAAGGCTAGGGCCGTTGTAATAGTAGGTAAGTGCTTTCTTTCAAAGCTTCCCTTGAATTGAAATCCAACCGAGATCATCGCTAGGGGAACCAGCATACTGCCTAAAGTCTCAAAGATCCTCTGTATGCTTTGAGGAGGAGCTGCTGTAAATCTTAGAATGATGGCCAAGACCAATGAAATAAAGGGCGGAAAAATAATAATTTTTTGAACGACTTTTTTAAAACTAAAGCTTTCTTCAGAATGGGAGTAAAGCGCTACGATAGCAGTACCATATGTTGAAAGGGCAATGAATGAGCCAACCTGATCGTAGATGATTGCGTAGGAAACGGCTTTTTCTCCGAGTAAGGCTTCGATCATGGGAAATCCTAGAAAACTGGTATTTCCTAAGGGGATCAGGAGATAAAGACATCCGGTAGTCGGCCTGTCTAGCTTAAAAGCTTTGCTAAAAACCCAAACAAAAGCAACGCTTAATACTAACATCACCCAAGGAGTTACCGCCGGAATTAGGATTGAGCTATCTAGAGGGATTGAGGGAAACTTCTCTAGTATAAGAGCTGGGAGGGCCACATAAATCACCATCAAGTTTAAGACTTCGGAAGTACTTTTTGGAAACTTTTTAACTCGAGATAAAAAGAAACCGAAACCTAAATAGACTAAAACGGCTAAGATATTGTTCATTGTCCTAGTCTAACCAATAAGTGACTGTATGACGAATATTGGCTAAACTTATCCTATGAAAATTATTCTCGTTATTGCTCTGATTCTTACCACTATCTCTTGTAAAAAAGAAAAGGTGAAGTCTTCAGAAAATATTATTGAAAAAATTAAACCATTAAAGGCCAGCTCAAAAGAAGAAATAGAAATTTTTAATAAAGCTGTTCGTAACGGTGATATGGAAAAAGTTAAAAAAGTTATGTACGCCCAGCTTCCGGAAGCGGAAGCTAATTCTCTCTTAGATGAATTAGTAAAAGAATATGGGACCGCTAATGTAATACTTTGGTCTTCCGCGCCCATAGGGGATCTTGACTCAGTTAAAAAGGCTATTGAATTTGGAGCGGATGTTGATATTGAAGTAAGAGGTAGTAGCACTCCTCTCTTATCCTCCACTCAGGCGCAGCATATGGAGATTGTTAAAGTTCTTTTAAAAAATAAAGCGGACCCTAATAAAAGAGGAAAGGGAGGAGAGACTCCTTTAAGCCTGGCCGTCGGCGCTAATAATAAAGAGCTTATTTCTCTTTTACTTAAGGCGGGGGCCAGCTTTACACGAGGCGGAGACCCTACTTATAAAGAGTTTTCGATTCTTACTGTTGCTCTATCTCAAGGGAATCTTGAGATGGTTAAGTTCTTAATTGAGAAAGGAGCTAATCCTAATGGTGGTAATGGTCTGCCTCTCGCATTTTCTATTATGTTAAAAAACTCAGACGCCATTAAGCTTCTTGTCTCAAATGGCGCCAATATAAACTACAGTGGTAAAAAAGGGTTTCGTCCATTAATGACTGCGGTTATTGAAGCAGATAAAAAAATTATCAAAACCTTACTAGATTTAGGTGCTGATCCAAAGCTAAAAGATGAGCAAGGAATGGATGCCTACGCTTGGGCAAAAAAATATAAATCTAAAGGCGGAGATATTTTAAAAGAACTTATTTCTGAAGGGCAAAAAAATAAAAAGTAATATTAAATGGCCTTGGTTAATCCTTGCCTACCTTTCACTTTTTGCCATGGGATACTTAGATAATTCAAGAGGCCCAGCTTATCCACTAATTTTAAAAGATCTAACCCTTACCCCCGCTATGGGGTCTTGGTTTTTCTCACTTTCATCTTTAGCAAGCCTAGTTGTTTATTTAACGGCCAATAGATGGTTACCGTTTTTAGGTGTAGTCAGAGGAACAAAAATTTCTCTTCTCATTATGGCCGTAGGAACTTTTGCCATGGGGGTTTTACCAGAACTTCCAAATCAATACTTTTTCCTTCTTTTATTTTCTATGATCTTTGGAATCGGGCAGGGTCTATCGACTTATTGTATGAACCTTCTCGTCGCAGAAGCTTCCCCACTAGAAGTAAGATCGAGGGCTTTTAGTGCATTACATTCCTGTTATGGGATAGCGAGTTTTGTTTCCCCACTTGTCTTTAGTTTCTTTTTAAACTGGCAAGGAAATTGGAGTACCTTCTATTTAGTCATGTCAGCTCTTCCCGTTATTGTTTTTGCACTTGTCTTTAAGGTTGGAAGGGGAGTTGTGCATGATGAAAAACCTCCCGTTCAATCAGGTCTGAATTTTGTTGGGCGAATTCCCTATGGTGGAGTCTTTAGTTTTTATGTGGCCAGTGAAATAGTTATTTCAACCCGTCTTGTGTTTTTTCTAACTGAAGCACGAAGCTTTTCTAGTGTTGATGCTTCTAAATGTCTGAGTTTATTTTTCCTATCTTTGATGGCCGGGAGAATGCTTTTTGCTTTTTTACCTATGAGAGGAAAGAGCTATTACGCCATGATTATCTCATTGCTCCTAACCATTGTGACCTTTCTCTTAGGTTACTTTTATAACCCTTGGCTCCTAGGTCTACTAGGGGGAACAATGTCATTTTATTTTCCAATGGGGATGGATTGGATAACTTCAAAATTTGATCAGGGTAGAGAGCAGATGATTGGATCAACCATGACTCAAGTAGGGGTCTTGCTGATTCTAATGCATATCTTTTTTGGAAAATTAGCTTCAATGATAGGAGTAGAGAAAGCACTCCTTATGTCACCGGTATTAACATTTATTAGTTTGGTATTTCTTTTGGTTTTAGGAAACAAAGAGCCTAGTGATGACCAGCCTCTTCACCTTCTTTAACTACATCGTTATCAAAAACATTATTAGCAACGATTAGTGAAAGAGGTAGAGCTGCCCAGCTTCCAATCAAAATCAATCCTACCCAAAGTTGTTCGCTCATTTTACTCGCCTCGTTATTTAATTCTGTCCTGATTATAGAGTTTCTAAGCCTTATTTTCCAGTAGCTTTTGATCCATCTGAGTCACCGCCAGTTCCTTCATCAGTTGGAGGTACCGACTTTTGACGATCTCTAGTCCCATGATCCACGGCCTTAGACCCTTTGTGTTCTGTGTCAGCAGGAAACACCTTAGCGGTTAAGTAGTTACAATTAATATTGTGAGGAACCGCCTTAAAATCCTTTTTGGATTTACAGGTTCTCTCATAAACATCATTGATTTGCTTACATTCTTTTTGAAGGCCATCTGTATGCCTTCTATGTCCTTCACAATCAAAATTTCTATCGCCTTTACCTTTGCCCCAAATTCTTCTTCCAGGACAACTAGGAAAGGTGTTTATTTCCCAGCCTGTATTGTAGAGGTAGCACTTTCCAGCATTCCAAGTATAAATACATCGATTTTTGAACTTACCTTTAGAAAGATCTTTGGGTCTTGCGCTAACTAGTGCGTCAGTATCTTTCATGCAGTGATCAAAGGACTCACAAGCAGATGGACTACCAATATCCATAGGACAGGTCTTTCGTTTAGAAACACAGGCCCCTAAGTTCTTGCATTCGTGTGAACTTGAAAAGCAGGCACTTTCCGCTTCCTTATATAGTTCATCACAACTGCTATCAGCAAAGGCCGTGGCCATAGTTAAACCTAGAACAATAAATAGTATTTTCACTTGGAGCTCCTTCTATTTTCTCCTCTCTATCTTACTACGCATCATTATAGGGGGCATCGCGGAAAATTATGTGCATGGCGCAGTAAAATAGTCAGGTAATGTAAGATGACAAGGCCCCTGCCCTCTGGTCAAATACTGCACACACAATTTTTGGAGGCACGATTATGGAGACACTAAATCTCGAAGAGATTAAGGTAAAAAGTGAGTATTTACGGGTAGATACAGACACAACAAAGCTAAGAGCAAGCCTTGAATCGGTGGGGCTTTTGAATCCTGTCGTTGTTAATAAGAATAATGAACTACTGGCCGGTGGGCGTCGCTATACGGCCGCTAAAGAGCTGGGTTGGACTGAACTTCCAGTCACTAGAGTTGATAAAGGTGAGCTCCTAGAAGAGCTTATTTCAATTGATGAGAATCTAGTTCGTTTAGATTTGAACCGTCTTGAATATGAAAATGCTTTGGCCCGGGCTAAAGAGATTTATGAAAGGCTTGACCCAGATGTTGTTACTGATGACTTAAAAATGTCTGATGATGAACTAGAAGAATTAGAAGCTTCACTTGGTGATCAGAAGAAACCTTCTTTTGTTTCTATGACTGCTGAAAAAACGGGACTTTCAAAAACATCCATTAGATCGGCAATCAAAAGAGATGCAAAAAGTTCTAATACAGTTAAAGAGATGAGAAAGCATGGTGAGCTTTCAGCTAGCCAAACTAATGAGCTTGTTAGACTTGAGCCTGAAGAACAAGATCGCCTCATTCCTCATATTCAACATAGACCAGTTAGAGAATTAAAAGAGATTATTAAGACCGTAAAAGATGGAGGGCTTGAGGAAGGAGTCGATCTGGCAAACACAATGGAAACTCTTCCGAGTGAGTTTTCACAGCTACGGGCCTTTACTAAAAAATTAAATAAAACAGTCGGTAAGATCTTAACTGAAGGGATTACTTACGAAGGGGATGAGGCTGAAAAGATTCATCGTCAGGTTCAACTCCTTAAGGATAATTTAGAGGACTTTCTCCAGGGAGGGAGAGTCGAGCCTTCTTCTGAT
>JAIBDQ010000163.1 GCA_024686135.1 Halobacteriovorax sp.
CACATAAACCCATTGCACAAATCATTATTTCGAAAGCTTTTTGCAAATTTTTGTGGAGTGAATTACTCAAGTTTTGTAAACTCAATTTAACAACATCTTTTTGTATAAAAGTTGTCGTTGTGGAGGCACAAATAATGGTGCTAAAATGTCAACTTAATATAAAGAGCGCTTTAACTTAAGGATGAGAAAATGAGCGAAGAAAATAGCAAAACAAATGAGCTAGAGTCCGTCGTAGGCGGGATGTTCTACGGAGAGGTTGATGAGAATTCCCTCTTCCCTTTTCCAAGATTCAATGATGATCAAGTCGAAATGGCCAAGGCCATGGTCGATGCTGTTGATAAGTTTGCAGCAGATAATATAGATTCAGAAAAATTTGATGAAGAAGCTGAAATTCCTGAAGATGTCATCCAAGGTTTAGCGGCACTAGGTCTATGCGGTCTTGCTGTTCCAGAAGAACTCGGAGGAATGGGGCTTGACTACTCACTATATTCAAGAGTTTTTGGACAAATAGCAGGAATAGATGGTTCTACGGCCACTATGCTTGGAGCCCACCAGTCCATCGGTTATAGAGCTCTTATTAATGAAGGGTCAGATGAGCAAAAAGCTAAATGGCTTCCAAAACTAGCCTCTGGTGAAGCCATCGCAGCCTTTTGTTTAACCGAACCCGGCTCTGGATCGGATGCTTACTCGATTAAAACAAAAGCTGTTGATAATGGAGATGGAACTTTTACCATCACAGGTCAAAAGCTTTGGATTACAAATGCTGGGCGTGCTGAGTTTTATTCAGTTTTCTGTAAAACCGATCATGAGGTTGACGGAAAGACTAAAGAGAAGATTTCCTGCTTTATTGTTGAAAAGGGAGCAGAAGGACTAAGCTTTGGTGAAAAAGAAAATAAAATGGGAATTAGGGCCTCTGAAACCCGTGCACTTTATCTGGATAAGGTAGTTGTAAAAGCAGAAGATATGATTGGAGAACCTGGAAAAGGTTTTAAAATTGCAATGAATGTTCTTAATTCAGGCAGACTGTCTTTAGGTGCCGGTTGTATTGGGGGAATGAAGTCGATTCTAGAGTTGGCCACAGCTCATGCTAAAGGTAGAAAGCAGTTTGATAGAACCATTACTGAGTTTGGGTTAGTCCAGGAGAAGCTGGCAGATATGGCGGCAAAGATTTATGCCACAGAATCTGTTGTATATATGACCACGGGTAATATGTGTAAGGGGCTCAAGGACTACCACCTAGAAACCGCCGTTTGTAAAATTTATGGCTCTGAAAATCTTTGGGAAGTTGTTGATACGGGACTTCAGATCGCCGCCGGATGTGGCTATATGAAGGAGTATCCCTACGAAAGGATCATGCGAGACTCTAGAATTAATCTCATCTTTGAAGGAACTAATGAAATTCTTAGAGCATTTTTGGCCCTTTCGGGAGTTAGGGGACCAGCCGAGCAGATGAAAGAGTTAGGAAAAATCTCTGACGTTCAAGGAGCTTTAAATGATCCAATTAAATCTCTTGGTGTGTTAACAGATTTTGCAAAGGGAAGACTTTCTAAAATGATGGTTTCTAGGTCACTCACAAAAGTGCATCCTGAATTAGAGGATTACGCCAATCATTATTCTTCCATGATGGGAGGCTTTGCCATACAAGTTGAAAGTGTTCTTATTAAATATGGGAAAAATATTATTGAGCATGAATTACCCCAGGCACGTTTAGCTAATATGGTCATTCAGCTTTACACCATGGCCTGTGTTCTAAGTAGAACGACGTCAATTTTAGAAGATGACAAAATCCCAGAAGATAAAAAAGATTATGTTAAAAAACTTACTCGTTATATTTGTGCCGATGCTAGAAGAAAATTTGTGGCTGACTTAAAAGGCATGAATAAGAATTTTGATAAAACAATCAAAGCAGTTAGCGACTATGTTTGTGATTATGATGGATATGGGCTGGATATAATTGACTACTAAAAGAAACAGGCTCCTTTACGGAGCCTTTTTATTTTCTCTTCTTTTGAATTCCGCTTGTTCGAGTAAGAAAAAAGCGAAATCCTCCCCCGCATTAAGGGAAGGTACGGAGAAGTATTCAAAGGCCAGAAAAAAAGAAGAACGACATGTTGTATATGGAGCTACTTCAGCGCCAACATTAAAAGGTTTTGAAAATAAGACTCTCGAGTACGGTCTTCACGGGGAAACGGCAACCGCACTTTACGCCGTTGATTTTGATAATGATGGTGTTACTGACTTGGTCACTCTTCCAGAACATTATAGTGTTCCAAACTTTTTTAAATTTAATATCAAGACTAATCGATTTGAAAAAATTACTTATAACCCCTTTCCTGAAATTGTTAGGGCAAGTTTTCTCTCCTTTGCGGATTTTAATAGAGATGGTTTTTTGGATGTTCTCGTCGGTACTTTGAATCAAAAAACTGAATTATCTAAGTATCCTCTAAGGCTTTTTAAAGGAAGAAAGTATAGGTCTAAGATTCACTACACTGAAGAGCAAACTCAGCTTCCTGCCGGTATCGTTCCTAATTCCTCCGTTGCCGTTTTTGATTTTGATTTAGATGGATGGCTCGATCTCTATCAGGCCAATTGGTATAATTTAAGACAGAGAAAACCTAAGGCCGTGCCGGATAGGCTCTATAAAGGGAGAACTTTTCAATTCAAAGACTATTCAGTTCTTCTAGAAGGAGAGCATGAATATAAGAAGTCATTTAAACTTTATCCAAATGCAAGACCTAGTTTTGGAGTATCCACATGTGATATTAATCAAGATGGGTTTCCAGATTTACTTATCGCGAACTCAAGTGGTTATGAGAATAAGCTTTGGATGAACCGGAATGACAGACTTAACAAGACTCGAAAATTTAGAGATTTTGCAAAAGTAAGTGGTGTTGCTTCAGATATTGAAGGTGATCATGATCCCCTAGGGGGCGGAAATAGTTATTATTTAAACTGTGCTGACTATAATAATGACGGAATCTTTGACTTGGCCTTGGGTGAGCTTTTTCATAGCTACGACCCAGAGTCTAGAGATCGTTCAAGCATCTTAACAGGATCAACCTTTTCATTCCCTCCTAAATTTATTCGAACTGAATACCATATGGATGATGGAACAGGTTCTTGGAGTCAAGGTGATAGAAGGGCCACTTGGTTCGACTTTAATAGAGATGGTCTTTTAGATTTAATAATCGATAATACAGGATTTCCTCCAAAGTCCCGTCTCATCCTCTTTAAGCAAGAACCCAATCATGCATTTGCTGATGTGAGCGAGGCTTACGCTATAAATACGTTAAATCCATCGGGAACAATCGTTATGGATTTTAATCGTGATGGACGTCTGGATTTTATCACAGGACAAACTTCAATTAGAAATTCTCAAATTAAAGGGAAGATCTACCTCTATGAAAATACCCACGCCTTTGATGGTAATAAATCAATTAGGTTTCATCTCGTGGGGCAAAGGTCAAACCGAGCGGCCATTGGAAGTAGCCTTATTTTAAAAACTAAGAACTTTACTTCTAAACAGTTTATCTCATTACAAGAAGGGGGGCTTCCTTCTCAAAATGAAGCCGGTGTTTTCTTTGGGCTCGGGAAAAAGAATAAGCTGGTTAGTTTAAAAGTAAAATGGCCTCATATAAGTAAAAAGGGTTTTCCGACCGAGAAAACTTATAAGCTTTCAAAATTTAAGTTTAAAGAACATTTAGAATTAACTCTTTGTGAATCAGGAAAAATTATTCCAGGAAAAGCTCAAAACTGCCGAAATTAATCTTTTTGTACCATGTCTGCGATTTCTTTTATATGACTTGGCATCGACTTATAATTCAAGGTCGTCATATAGATTTCAGACTTTGGCAGATTGGGTAAATCATAGACATTAAGACTATCGTTTTTCTTAAGCACGTGATCTGGGACGCAGGCAATACCAACTCCTGACCTTACCATGTCCATTATGGTAGTAATTGAATCTATTTCTAATATTGATGGAGACGACTTTTTACTTAATCGATAGAGCATGTCATTTTCCGAATAAACAATCCATCTTTCATCGTGAAGCTTTTTTCTGTTAACTTCATTTTTAGAAATAAGAACCATTTTTTCATCGAATAGCTTTAGTGAAGAGATAAGTTCGGACTGGATATTTTCTGTCGTGAAAATGATGTCAAACTTCCCATCTTCAATACCTCTTCTTAGATCGGGATGATCTTCGATCTTCATAAAGATTGATCTTTCAGTCTTCTTTAAAAACTTAGCTAAAATGGGAGTGAACCAATTTTTAAGTAGTCCATGCAAAATACCAATTCTGATAGGTCTGGCATCTTCTTTTTCAAAGATATCTAGGGCAAACTTATCAAACTGCTGAGCTGCTAAAAAAAGTTCACGGCCCTTATTGGTTAGGAGAACTTTCTTAGAGGAGCGAATAATAAGCTCTTCTCCAAGTGACTCTTCAAGTAATTTTATCTGACGACTGACGGCCGACTGTGCAATTTTTAGAGCTTCAGCTGCCTTTGAAAAAGAAGCGAACTGCGCCGTAAGAATAAAGGCCTTTATATAACGATAATCCATTTTATTTCCTAAACGTCCTTGTCTAAAAGAGGTGGCGTCACCTTAGTTTTTCCTCGCCAGAATTTTCCGTGAAAATCTGTTTGATGGTGGTTAACCACAAGAAAACCTTCGATATTCTCTTCAAAGTCTTGAATATAGTCCACCGTCATTTCGCGAGTATAATAGGCCGCAAACGGATCGACTAAAACTTTTAATTCTGGTGCATTAAAAACAGAAACTAAGAAATCGTCTTTTAGTTGTTCGGTAAAACCAACATTATAGGAAAAGCCGTCACAGCCTTTTGTGGCCACTAATAAACGCAGAAACTTTCCTTCAAGAGTGTAATCATTTTCTAAAATCAATTTAAGCTGTGAGATGGCAGAGTCCGTGAACTCCACGATAGGTGCTTTTACTTTAGATTTGTCGATACGGTTTGGCTTATTGGTCATATCTTTAAAAATGCGTTAGCTTCTTGATTTTTAAGGTTAAGTTCGAATAGGATATCTAGCCAATATTGAGCTTAAAGACAAGTGTTATATAAGGAAATTAGATGAAACTCCATTACTCTATCTCGATTGATAACCCCGACTCTCACCTGGTTAAAGTTAGTATAACTGGTGAGAAACCCAGTTCTGACGGGGAATTAAACTTCTTCCTCCCATCCTGGAGCCCAGGTTCTTACCTGATGAGAGAGTATGGCCGAAATATCAGATGGGTAACGGCGCAGACCAGCAATGGTGAAGTTTTACACCATGAGCAAACAACCAAATCTGAGTACTGTGTCAGTTGGGATAAGTCAGACTTAAAGAAGGAAGATAATAAGTTTAATTTAACTTATGAGATTTACTGCCATGAGTTAACGGTTAGAACTTCTCATGTAGATAATAGCCACGCTTTTTTACATGGGCCCAGTTACTTAATGGGTGTTCATGATCATGAAATGAAAGACCCCGAGCTTACGATTAAGTTTCCTCCTTCTTGGTCAAAGCTTACGACAGGTTTGAAAGATATTTCTGAGAAGAGAGAGATCTTTCATTATACGTCAGATGATTACGACACATTAATTGATGCTCCCATTGAAATTGGTAATCAAGAAACTGATGGTTTCATGCATGATGGAAAAGAGCATTACTTAGCTTATTACGGAAATTATCTTCCCCACAACGAAGACTTCAAAAAAGATATAAAGAAAATTGTGGAAGTCGTAAGTGATCACTTCTCCTCCATTCCTTATGAGAACTACACCTTTATTAGTCATTTTGTTCCTGGCAAGTTTGGTGGGCTAGAGCATTTAAACTCGACGGCCCTTCAGTACTGTTCTATGGGTCTTCAAAATAGAAAAGGTTATCTTCAGTGGCTTGCCCTTGTGGCCCACGAGTACTTTCACACTTGGAACGTAAAAAGAATTCGACCCCGAGAATTAGGCCCTTTTGATTATGTGAATGAGAATTATACAAAAATGCATTGGCTGACTGAAGGCCTAACTTCTTTTATGGATGAAGTTCTCGTCTATAGGGCCGGTCTTTGCACAATGGAAGAATACTTAGAAATGCAGGTTGGAAACCTTAATCGCTACTTAAGTACACCGGGTAGAAAGTTTCATAGTCTAGAAGATAGTTCCTTTAATGCTTGGGTTAAACTTTATAGACCTGATGAGAACAGCATTAATTCTTCAGTAAGTTATTATAATAAAGGTGGGATTGTTTTTTGGTGCCTAAATGCGCTTCTAAAGCAAAAAGGAAAGCAGATCGATGATCTACTGAATCTCCTTTGGAAATCGTACCTCGATAGACCTGATGTTGGTTTAGATGCTGAAGAAGTCTTTGCCATGGTTAAGAATATTGGTGGCCAAGAAGTTCTAGATAAGTTTCAAACTTGGATTCAAACAACTGAAGAAATTGATCTTGAAACAATTTTTAAAGAATCAGGATTTGAATTTGAATATGAAACAGATGATAAGCCGTGGCTTGGCTTTAGACCTGATTACGATGGGGACCGCGTAATGATCAAAGATGTCGCCCTAGATAGTCCCGCCTATAAAGCAGGACTTAATGCAGGGGATGAGCTAATCGCTATTAATAATATGCGAGTGGTGAAGCCAAGATTTGATGAGCATCAAAAATATCTTTTCAAAGATAAGCCCTATACATTTACGGTTAGCCGACTAGAAAATCTTGTGGAAGTAGAACTTATCCCTGAAGCAGCACCAAAAACGATCAAGAAGATTAAAGTTTCTGATTCAGAGAAAGCTGATTTTACTCTGGTTAGAAAGTGAGCGACAAGGTAGTAGACCATAATAAAAAGGCCTGGGACCTCAATGTTGAAATGGGGATTAG